>WQVC01000037.1 GCA_009781765.1 Defluviitaleaceae bacterium
CGTTCTCAAGCAGTGGCGCGGCATTGCAACTCGTTACGCCAAACATACGGCTTCATATCTTGCCGCTGTACAGATTGCCTGTTTTGTTGGTTGGGGCAAAACTATTGTCGACACACCCTAGAGCAATTTGATTTTGCGTTGTCCGAAAACGAGGCGGGGAATGGGGGCTTCAGCCCATTTCCCGACGAAGTTTGAGGCTACGCAAAACCAAATTGCTATGCCAATTGATTTTGAACACGCAAAATATTATTCACGGGCAAATTAGCGTTGACGTACTGCTTTTCGTGTGCTAAATTTGCATGTGTATAAACTGTAGAGAGGTGCGCCTTTTTACGGTAGCCGCACAAACGGGCGGCAATCAGAAATTAAGCAAGCCGTATGTACTATGTAAAGAAAGGAGGAGATAACCATGGGCGAAGAAAAAAGAATAAGCAAAATAGTTCTCTTGTTAATGTCCATTTTTGTAGGAAGCCTCGGTGTTGACAGGTTTATGCGCGGTCAAATAGGCTGGGGTATTTTAAAACTTGTTACCTGCGGCGGCTTTTTTATTTGGGAGCTTGTTGACCTTATCATCATAGCAACCAAATGGGGTCAGTACGAAGGCGACGATTTTGTTTTCGTTGACGGTGAATGGAAGTACTAGAGAGACAGAAAAAGGGAAGTTAAAAAAAGAGGAGGCAACTAAAATGGAAGAAAAAAGGTTTAACAAAATTACATTCGCACTTATCACATGGTTTGCGGGATGTTTCGGAGTAGACAGATTCATGCGCGGTCAAACAACCAACGGAATTATCAAACTTGTTACCTGCGGCGGCATGGGCGTATGGAGCATCATTGACCTCGTTACCCTTATTATGAAATGGAACAAATACGAAGGCGAAGAGTTCGTATTTGACGCAGAAGGTAACTGGACCATCGACTAAGACGCTTTTACTTATCAGCAACTCAGCTTCTCAAGCAATTCACGAATTTCTTTAATGCGCGAAACGCCGCCGTCTTCAGGCGGCTTTTCGTTTTTATACGCCCGAATCGTTACATACGGATTCTGCGCCATTGTGAACAGCAATCGCGCCGGATTTTCCGCAATTACACGCATCAAACTATCCGGATTAACCGGGGCATCCGCGCGGAACGTCAGCACCACGTTCTGCCCCTTTTGCACAATCGAAATAACGCCCAACGCGCGCGCTTCGGCTTTCATCAGCGCGGCGTCAAGCAAATTCACAACCGGCGGCGTTATCGTTCCGAACCGGTCTTCGATTTCCTCCCGGACATCAAGGAAGTCGGAATGCGAATTTATCAGCGAAATTTTCTTGTAAATTTCCAGCTTTTGTTGCTCGTCGGGAATCAACCGCGACGGAATAAACGCATCCACGGATATATCAATATTCGTTTCGTGCGCCTCCTCCGGGGCATCGCCGCGCAATCCGCCGACCGCTTCCGCAAGCAATTTGCAGTACATATCATACCCGACGGAATCCATATGCCCGTGCTGCTGCTGCCCGAGCAGATTTCCCGCGCCGCGAATTTCAAGGTCGCGCATGGCGATTTTAAAGCCCGCACCGAACTCCGTAAATTCGCGAATGGTTTGCAGCCGCTTTTCCGCCTCCTCGCGCAGCACCTTATCCCGCCGATACATCAGATACGCATACGCAAGCCGGCTCGACCGCCCCACGCGCCCGCGCAACTGATAAAGCTGACTCAACCCCATAAAATCCGCGTTTTGAATAATAATCGTATTCACGTTCGGAATATCCAATCCCGTTTCGATAATCGTCGTACACACCAAAACATCCACTTCGCCGTCAACGAAATCGTGCATGATATTTTCAAGCTCCGTTTCGCTCATTTGCCCGTGCGCAAACGAAACCCGCGCCTGCGGAACAAGTGCCGCAACCCGCGTCGCCTCTTCGGCAATATTTCTCACACGATTATGCAAATAATAAACCTGCCCGCCGCGCGCAAGCTCGCGCGAAATCGCATCGCGCACAAATTCCGCCGAATATTCCATTACATACGTTTGAATCGGACGACGCTCTTCCGGCGGCTCGTCGAGCAACGACATATCACGAATTCCCGTAAGCGAGAAATGCAAAGTACGCGGAATCGGCGTTGCCGTCAGCGTCAGAACATCCGCATTTGTTCGAAGCTCTTTTAATTTTTCCTTATGCCCTACGCCGAATCGCTGCTCTTCGTCAACGATAATCAGCCCCAAATCCTTGAACTTCACGTCCTTCGACAACAGCCGATGCGTTCCGATTACAATATCCGACACTCCGGCGGCAACATTTTTTAACGTCTGCCCCTGCTCCTTTTTCGACTGAAACCGCGAAAGTCGCTCAATCGTAACGGGATACTCCTTCATTCGCGACGCGAACGTTAAATAATGCTGCTGCGCAAGAATCGTCGTAGGCACAAGATACGCAACCTGCTTGCCGTCCTGCACCGCTTTAAACGCCGCCCGAATCGCGATTTCCGTTTTGCCGTAACCGACGTCGCCGCAAATTAACCTGTCCATCACCCGCGCGGATTCCATATCCCTCTTGACGTCTTCAATCGCGGCGAGTTGGTCGTCGGTTTCGGTGTGGGGGAACGCGGCTTCAAATTCCGTTTGCCAAACCGTGTCCCGCCCGTAAGCATGAGCCTTCGCCGCCTCGCGCTCCGCATAAAGTTTAATCAAATCTTCCGCCAGAATTTCAATCGCTTGCCGCGCCCGCGCCTTTGCCTTAGCCCAATCCGTGCCGCCGAGTTTTGATAACCTCGCTTCCTCGCGCCCGCCGATATATCGCTGAATCAAATCCATCTGCGACGTCTGCACATATAAATTTCCGCCGTCTTTGTACTCCAATTTCAAATAATCGCGACACAACCCGCCCTCTGCTTCAACCTGCTCAATCCCGCGAAAAATTCCGATGCCGTGATTATCATGCACGATATAATCCCCGACGCGAAGGTCGGTGAAATGCGCAATTTTTTCGGCATTCTTCCGCCGCTTATTTTTTCTCCGCCGACCCCGCTCGCGCGTAAAAATTTCTTTATCCGTAATTACCGCGAGTTTTATATCCGGATACTCAAACCCTGCCGTCAACGTGCCGCGACTTATCGTAATCACACCGTGCGCAAGATTCTCCTCGCGCAAATTTTCCGTAAATCGCGCAAGCATTCCCATTTCGTTTAACGCCGCCGCAAGCTGTTCGCCCGCCCGCCGCGAACCCGCTAAAACCGTCGCAAGAAATCCCTTGTTGAGCAAACTTTGCAAATCCTGCTTCAGCTCCGTCGGCTTGTTCCGCAACGGCATACACGCCCGCGCCGTTATGCGCAATTCCTTCGCATCGGGAAACTCCTCCATCACCCCGGACATTCCGGAAAAAAGTACCCTCGGAAACTTTTGCGTTTTGTGTAAAACTTTCGCCCACGGCAAAAGAACATCCACCTGCCCCGGCAATAATTTTCCCGCCGCAAGACGATGCCCCACGCTTTCTTCGTATTCCGCCCACACTGTTGACATATGCGTTTTTATAAAATTCGGCTCGTCGAAAAAAATAATCGCGTCATCAGGCAGATAATCCGTGAGATTACATTCCTCCTCATAAAAGAACGGCAGAAACGCATCCGCCCGCATCGCCCCGAAATCCGACCATCCCGCCAAAATTTCCTCAATGCCGCCCGCCAAAACTTTCGCTTCCTCTGTATAGCCGCCCTTTTCCAACGCCGCTTTTTGCTCCGCCGCAGCATTACGAATTTTCTTCGCCGCCTTCGCGCGCACTTTTTCACCAAAAACAAGCTCACGTACGGGATAAATTTCAAACGCTTCCGCATTTTCAACCGACCGCTGCGATTGCGCATCAATTACACGAATCGAGTCAACATCATCGCCGAAAAATTCTATGCGTAAGGCTTGTGCTTCGGATAATGTGTGATTTTCTTTGGGGGAAACTTTTGAAAAAGTTTCCCCCAAGCCCCCATCAAAACTTTGATTAGAAACCGCGCTTCGCGCGGTTTCTTGTTTGGGGCCGGGGGCGGAGTCCCCGCGAGCGGAATAAACGGAATATTTTCCGATAGCCGGAAAAATATCCAAAATTCCGCCGCGCAACGCGAATTGCCCGGGTGCTTCGGCAAGGGGCGCGCGTTCGTATCCCATTTGCGCCAATTTGCGAACGATGCCGTCGGGGTCGCAAACGTCGCCGACGGCAAGCGACAGCCGATATGTGTGAAAAATTTCCGGCGGAACCATGCGGTCGAGCAGGGCTTCGGCGGAGAGAATGATTACCGGCGGAGAGTGTTGAAAAATAGCTTGAGCTGTGCCTGCATCGCAGGAAAATGACGGCTTCAAGTCATTTTTCGAGATGCGGCATGTGCGAAAGCGTAATTTTTCAACACTCTCCGAAGCGGGCCACGTTCGCAACATGTCGGCGGCGCGTAAACGTTGGCGCGTGATGTCCGGCGATTTCACGTCGGCGGCATAAAAAAGCAGGTCGCGGCTCGGAAAAACGGCGCAACTTTCTCGCATGAAATAGTACATATCTTCGTAAATTTCCTTCGCGCGAAGTTCGCTCGGCGCAATAATAAGCGCGGGACGCCGCGTTTTGCTTAAAATTCCCGCCGCGAAATGCCGATTTTGTGCGGCGGTTGTGCCGTTAAGCCAAAACGTGTTTTTCGAACCGCGCGACAACGCCTCGCAAATTTCGACAAACTCGCCGGAATTTTCAAGCGGTGCAAGCAGAGCGTTTTTTTGCATATGGGTTGCTCCTCTGAAAAAATTTTAGAGAGTGTTGAAAAATTACGCTTTCGCATATGCCGCATCTCGGAAAATGACCTGAAGCCGTCATTTTCCTGCGATGCCGGCACAGCAATGGCGGGCGTTCTTTGCCCGTACCCTCAAGCTATTTTTCAACACTCTCTTTTAATGTTTCGCCGAGCATCGGGGGGGATTCAAAGGCAAGACTGTTTCGCGCGAGCGCAAAAAACGCTTTCGCTCTGACTCACGGCGCACACAAAATCGCGCGAAAGCGCGATTTTAAAAGGGGTCAAGGGGTCGTTGACCCCTTGCAGGGTGCGGGACGGAGTCCCGCGACTTAATTAAAAGCCTAAATATTCTTGCGATTAAAAAAATTCATGGCGGCAGGAGTTCCTTCTTTTAAAATCATTTGAACGGCGTCGCCGGCTTTGGTGATGCCGGTTATCATGTCGTCCCATTCTTCGCGGAGAAATCGCGAGAGAACGTAGTCGGCCAAAGTCCACGACGGCGGATTCGAGCCGATGCCGATTCGTATGCGGGTGATTTCTTCCGTGCCGAGCTGCGCGATTAAATTCAGTACGCCTTTTTGTCCGTTCGCGCCGCCGCGTTCGCGCACGCGAATATCCCCCACGGGCAAGGACACGTCGTCGTACACGACGATTATTTCCGACGGGGGGAGTTTGTAAAAATTTAAAATGAGGCGCGTTGCTTCGCCGCTTAAATTCATGTAGGTAAGCGGTTTTACAAGAATTATTTGCTTGCCTCCGATTCGCCCGTCGCCTGTTTCGGAGCGAAAACGGCGATTTTTTTTCATGGTGATATTAAAATCGAAGGCGAGTTTGTCCATTGTTTCGAAGCCGACGTTGTGCCTCGTTCCTTTGTATTCACTGCCCGGATTGCCGAGCCCGATTATAATTTTCATGGCTTGAGGATACAGTAAAAATCAGGAAGAATCAATTGAGGGCTTCTTGCATTATTATTTCGGAAGTCCGTGTTCTCGGTCTCTTCGCCGCAAAATGACATCCGTAAACCCGCAAAAAAAAATGTAACAAAATTGTAATAAACGTATTGCAAAAAAATTGTAACTATTGTAGACTGTCGCAAGAGCCTAAAGGTTCGATACTAAAAAGACGGCGGCAATGCCGACCGAAATCAAGGAAAAAACAGGAGGTAAGTTATGAAAAAATGGCTTTTATTGGCAATGCTGGCAGTGTTTTCGATGTTCTCCTTCACAGGTTGCGCCTGCGATGAAGACGTAACAACTCCCGGCGGTGCCGACCCGATTGTTTCAGGCAACGGCGACGTAACTCCGCCCGACGAACCGGAAGTTTACGTTCCCGAAGTTGTTATTCCCGAAGGCGTAACACGCATCAACGTATGGTCGTTCACCGACGAAATCCCCAACATGATTCTTCGTTACAAAGAAATGAACCCGGAATTTGCCGAAAGATTCCTCGTTGTACCTACGGTTGTTGCAACCGACGGCGGCGGCTACCAAATCGCGCTTGACGCGGCACTTGCCGGCGGCGGCGCAGACGCACCCGACCTCTTTGCGGCAGAAGCGGCATTTGTAGTTCGCTACACGCAAGGTGACATGTCTTCCCACGCAATGACGTTCTCCGCCCTCGGCATAGACAACGTTATGGGCAGAATTGCCGATGCGGACATCGCACAATACACCGTTGACCTCGGTTCACGCGACGGCGAAGTTGTAGCACTTGCATTTCAACATACCGGCAGTGCCGTAATTTATCGTCGCAGCCTTGCCGAGCAAGTTTGGGGCAACTCTGACCCCGACTATGTACGTACAAGAATCGGCCCCGGTTGGGACAGATTCTTCGAAGCAGCGGCAGAAATGAATGCGGCAAACTTCTCAATGGTTTCCGGCGCGGGCGACGTATGGTTCGCAGTGCGCAACACCGGCGGTCCGTGGATTGTAAACAACCAACTCGACATCCACCCCGACCGTATGGCATTCTTCGATTTCACATCCAAGTTGTACAACAACAATTGGATGAACGACACAAGCTCATGGAGCGGCGCATGGTTTGCCGACATGGCAGGTGAAGGCGAGCGTCCGGTATTTGCATTCCTCGGTCCCGCATGGCTCATCAACTATGTTATGGCAGGAAACGCCGGCGACACCTACGGCGACTGGGCAATCGCAGTTCCTCCCGTTGGTTTCTCATGGGGCGGCACATGGGTTATTCCCTCAGCAAACATGAACCCCGACGTACGTGACGGCGTTCGCGAACTCGTTGAATGGATTACCCTCGACACATCAAACACCGGCCTTCAATACATGTGGGCAGGCGGAACATTGTTCGCCGACAACGAAACAAAAGACGCGGTAGCCTCAGGCGTAATTATGG
This sequence comes from Defluviitaleaceae bacterium, assembly GCA_009781765.1. Taxonomy (GTDB): domain Bacteria; phylum Bacillota; class Clostridia; order Lachnospirales; family WQUN01; genus WQVC01. The sequence continues at coordinate 7,111 of WQVC01000037.1, forward strand.
CCGGCGCAGACGGAACAATCCCGTTCCTCGGCGGTCAGGATATGTTTGACGTGTTCATCCCCGCAGGCGCATACGCCGACGGTTCACTGTTCACGCAACATGACGAAATCATCAACGCCGAATTCGAAGACCGTGCAATGGACTATGCTCGCGGCGACCTCACACGTGAAGAAGCCCTCGACCAGTTCAGAACATGGGTGTACGAAACGCTCGGCATCAACTAAAAAAAATTATGCGGGGGAAGCGAAAGTTTCCCCCTTCTTTTGCGAAAAGCCGCGCTCCTTGCGCGGTTTTTCTGCAAAGGGAGAAAATTTTTCCGGTTCAGGGCGAACGTGTGTTCCCCGGTGTCCGGTGCGCGCTTGGTGCGCGGAGGTGAGAAGCAGATGAATGCGGAACGAAAACTTTCAAAAAGGGTGAGCTATGCTAAATTCGGCTACATATTTTCATTGCCCTTTGTTGCGGCGTTTTTAATTTTTCAGCTTTATCCGTTAATTTTTACGACTTCAATCGGTTTCACAAACATGCAAGGTCCGGAAATGCTCGGTTCGGGTCTTTTTTCGGATGATGTTACGGCAACGTGGAACACCGTTGTTGAAGGCGGCAGCTCGCTTCAAATGTCTGCGCCGGAAATTTGCCCGACAAATCAGCCGCGAGACGCGCACGAAGAGCGATGCATTATTTGCGTTGCCGCAGCCGGCGCGCCGATGGCAACAAACCGTCGCGTTATATGGTCGGTGCATCCGGTTGACGGCAGCGCGACCATAAACGAAACCGGGCTTTTAACCGCCACTTCGATAGGCACGGTAATTGTTCGCGCCGAAACCACCGACGGAACGGAACTTTATGCCGAAACGGAAATTACCATTCGCGGCCCGATTGTTCAGGCGGAGTCGCTTGTTGTTGACGGCGAAAATCAAGTACGCACAATCAGCTCGAACATGGGGCAGCACAGGTTTTGGCCGTCGTTTTATCCGGAGGACGTGACCACGCAAGCCGTAAAGTGGTCGATTGTGTCCGGCGCGGACTACGGAATGATTTTTCCGGCCGGCGGCAACAACAGCGTTCTTTTGCGGGCGAGAGGGCTTGACGGAATCGTTACGCTTCGCGCGGATTCCCTCGACGGCTCGGGCATGTATTACGAAATCGACGTCGAAGTAAGCGGGCAGGACGGCTCGTTTGTTCCGACGCAGGGCATAACATTGTCGTCCGACACGGATGTTTTTGATGCGACCGTGCCGGGGTCGATTTTGCAAATGACCGCAGCCGTTTACCCGCCCGACGCCTCGCCCTATGTGAACTGGTCGATTGTTCCCGTGTCCGGCGACGCAACCATTAACGCACGCGGCGAGCTTGCGGCGCGCGCAAGCGGTACGGTTATTGTTCGCGCAACGGAAGTTGTGCCGGCAAACTTTGTCGCCAACATTTATGCCGAAACGGAAATTACCATTATCGGCTCGGCGGAATCTGTTCCGATTACCGACATCAACTTGGCCGGCGGAATCGGCGGCAGAACCATGATTGATATTGAAGGTTCCACGCTGCATCCGCTTCATTGGTTTGTTGACGTGTTTAATTCGCCGTTTTTCCGGCGGGCATTTGCAAACACGTTGTTTATTTGGCTGTTAAATTTCATTCCGCAAATTGTTCTCGCGCTTGCGCTTGCGGCAATTTTTACAAACAAGATGCTCAATCTCAAAGGTGCCGGATTTTTCAAGGTGCTGTTCTACATGCCGAACATTATCACAGCCGCGAGTATCGCGCTTTTGTTCAGTGTGTTAATCGGGCATCCCATCGGGCCGATAAATGATTTGCTTGTGCGCGTCGGTATTTTTGACTCGCCGCAAAACATTGCGGTTGCAAGTATTTTGACCATCAACGCGCCGTTTACGTTTGAAATTTCGTGGTCGCAGATGATTGTGGCGTTCATTCAGTTTTGGATGTGGTACGGCGTTACGATGATTATTTTGGTGGCCGGCATTATGGGCATAAGCCCCACGCTTTTTGAAGCTGCCGCGATTGACGGCGCGAGCCATATCAAGGCGTTTTTCCATATCACGCTGCCTTCGATTCGAACGATTTTGCTGTTCACGCTTGTAACAAGTTTTGTGGGCGGAATGCAAATGTTTGATATTCCGCGCATGTTTGAGGACGGCGGGCCGCGAAATACCACGCTTACAACGTCGCTGTTCATCTTCCAGCAGGCCTTCGAAGGCGCAGAGCGTTATAACCGCGCGGCGGCGGCAAGTATGCTGATGTTTATTTTCATCTGCATAATTTCGGGCATTTTGTTCTATGTGATGCGCGATAAAGATGTCGCTCGCGAACGGCGGGAACGCAAAATGCGTGACCGTGCGGAAAGGGGGTTGTCGTAATGAATAATATCGCGCTTAACATTGCGAAAGTATTTATTTATGCGGTATGTATCGTGTTGGCTCTTTTGAGCATCATGCCCTTTGCCGTTATGTTTGCGAACGCGACGCGAAGCACTCCCGAAATTCGGCGCAACGCATTTACCGTTCTTCCCGGCGGATATTTATTGGACAATTACCGCCACATGATGGGCTTTGTTTACACTTTCGTTGACGAAGACGGCAACCGTTCGGATGTCGCTGTTCCGAGCGATGTGCGCAGATACGACGCCGCCGGCGTTGCAATGTATGATGCGGACGGAAACCCCATGTTTTATCCCCTTCGCGGATATATTCGCATGGGCGGGCGCGCGTTTAATCCGTGGCTCGGATTTCGCAACTCGCTGATTATTTCTCTCGCAACGATGATTCTGGCGATTTATTTCTCGTCGCTGACGGCGTACGCAAACGTTGCATACGATTGGAAGTTCAAAAACATACTGTTCGCGTTCATCATGTTTGTGCTGATGATTCCCGTGCAGCTTAACATCATCGGTTACTTTCAATTTTTGCATCAAATCGCCAACTGGACGAACGAAACCCTGCCGATTACGGTTTCGGTAAACAGCTTTTGGCCGCTGATTTTGCCGGCCATTGCGTCGCCGGGGATAGTGTTTTTCATGCGGCAATATTTGCTCGGTTCGCTTTCGATGGAAATCGTCGAATCCGCGCGAATTGACGGCGCGGGCGAATTCCGCACGTTTAACACAATTGTATTGCCCCTTATGAAGCCCGCGTTAGCGACGCAAGCGATTTTCGTTTTTGTGGGAAGTTGGAACAACCTGCTTCTTCCGATGATAATTCTTCGCGGCGATAACCGCACGATGCCCGTTATGGTTCAGCTTCTTCAGGGCGACATTTACGACACCGTTTTGGGCGCGCAGTATCTCGGGCTTGCAATGACGGTTTTGCCGCTGTTTATTGTGTACTTCATACTTTCGAAGTACATTATTTCCGGGGTTGCGTTGGGCGGCATGAAAGAATAGACGTGTGCGCGAACTAAAACCTCGGGGCTTCGCCCCGCGCCCCACAAACTTTTTGAAAAAAGTTTGACAAAAACTTTAAAAAATCGCGCAATGCGCGATTTTTTATTGCACAGGACACGGGCTCCGGCTTCGAGGGGATGAGCGGTTTGCGCTTCGGTACGCAAATTTTACGCACGTTTTGGCGAACCCCCGACACGAGTGCTTTTGCGCAAGCAAAAGTGCGAGTGGTTGGGGGTGAAACAAGAGAGTTTTTGTCTTGATTCACTATAAATCACACATGTCCGATGTTCAAAGTGCGCTTGGCGCACTAAAAAAACCGCAAGAGCGCGAGTTTCGCGTTCCTGCGGTTTTATCATGCAAAAAATTGTTTCGGCTTCGAGGGTGCATGTAAGCAGCCGACATATGTTCCCGGTCGCGCTTGGCGCGGTGGTGCGTTTAGAATTTGCGTTTGCGTGCGGCTTCGGATTTTTTCTTGCGTTTCACACTCGGTTTATCGTAGTGTTCCCGCTTGCGAATTTCTCCCATGATTCCCGCCTTTTGGCAGCTGCGTTTAAACCGCCGAAGCGCGTTGTCCAGACTTTCATTATCTTTGATTACCACCTCTGACATTGGACTTCCCTCCCTTCGGCACATAAGCTACTAACCTTGTGACAATATAACACATGCGGCTAAATGTCAAGTCGGGGGAATCAATTGGTAACTGTGCCGCTGCCAATTGACTTTTTAATCATACCCCGCCTCTTCAAGAATGAGGCGCAAAATGTCAATATTTTTCAGCGCGGTAGCGAAATCAAATTTCTCAACCCACCGTACAAACAGCGCGGCTTCCGGTACATTTCGAAGCGCATCGAGAGCGCGTCGGCTTTCGGATTTGCGAAGCTCAAGCATGGGTTTCAACGCATCAAGGGTTGCCAGAACTTTGGTGTCGCCGGCTTTTCCGGATTCGGGCGAATCCGGCATATCTTCCCGGAGGTGCGTTTGGTGCGCTTTTTCTTTCGTTGTTTTGATGCCGGCAAGCACGCCCGCCAATGTATGCTCGAGAAGCACCAACGCCGTATCGTTTGCAACCTTGCCGCCGGCAAGCGTTTCTTCAACCGACCCCGCCACGTCGGAAAGTTCGGTTTCGCGAATCAACCCCGCCACACCCTTGAGGGAATGCGCAAGCAAACGAGCCTGTTTCAAGTCGCCGGCGTCGATTGCCGCGCGAATATCGGAAACCGCGTTTTTCTGCTCGGCGGCGAAATCGGTGCGTAATTTTCCCAACACCTCCGGCGAATTTTGAAAATCGTTTATGTCCGGCTTGGGTTGCGACTTCGTCGCGGCGATAACATCGAGCGGCTGCTTATTTTTGATATATCGGTGCAAAATTGAGTCCAGCAACGTGGTTTGAATGGGTTTCGACAGATAATCGTCAAAGCCTTCGCTGATAAATTTTTCCGCCTGACCAATCAGTGCGTTCGCCGTAAGCACAACAATCGGCTCGTTATAGCCCAAAGCGCGGATTCGTTGCAAAGTTTCCGTGCCGTCCATGTGCGGCATCATCTGGTCCATAAAAATTATGTCGTACACGTTGCCGCGCTTTATTTTTTCCAACGCATCAAAACCGTCAGGACTCGTTTCTGTTTGAAGGTCGTAAAATTCCAAAAGCCCGCGCGACACATACAAATTGGCATCAACGTCGTCTACAACAAGAACTTTTCCGTAGGGCATACTTTCGGGTTCGAAATTAAATTTTTTGGAAGTGAGTTGGGGGCAGGTTTCGTACGCGCTTAAAACGCCGGCGGCTTCTTTGCCGATAATTTCCGTGTTAAACATTTCCTGCGGAATTTTAACGGTTACGGTTGTGCCTTCGTTTACCTTGCTGCGAATGTTAATTTCGGCGTCCATAAGGTCGGCAAGCATCCCGACAATCGGCATACCGAGCCCCGTACCCTGAACATACCCGTGATTTTCGTGAAAGCGAGTGTATTCCACAAAAATTCCGTCTGCCTGCTCGGGGGTCATGCCGAGGCCGGTGTCGCTTATTGTAGCGATAAGGGTTACATATCCCGGTTCGTTTTTGCAGCCCGGCACGCAACGTAAAGAAAGCTCAACTCTGCCGTGCGTTGTAAATTTAAACGCATTCGACAGCAAATTATTTATAATTTGGCTGATACGAACAACGTCCCCCACAAGATAAACCGGAAGGAAGCTGTCAACCGTTAAGTTAAATTTAACGGCGTCGTTGTCCAAATAAGCGTTACAAACGCTTACGGCGTCGCTGATAATGTCGAGGGTTTCATATTTATTGTGGCGAAGCTCAAAATTTCCGGATTCAATTTTAGATATGTCCAAAATATCGTTAATTATCCTGTGAAGCATATTTGCCGATTGGTAAATATGCGTAAAAGATTCCTCGATTACAGGGGGCAAATCCGAATTTCGCAGTTGAATTTGCGAAATTCCGGCAACGGCGGCAATAGGTGTGCGAATTTCGTGGCTCATTCGCGCAAGGAAGCGGCTTTTTGCCAAATTGCTTTCCTCGGCAAGTTCGGCGCGGCGACGTTCGGCTTCGGCAGCTCTCGTAATTGTAACGTCGGAAGAGTACGTGATGGCAATGGTTTGCCCTTTGTATTTCGAACGAACCCCGACAATATCGAAACAAACGGGGTTGCCTCGCAAATCCTGTTCGAAAAACGTAATTTCGGCGGTTTTTTCATTAAAAACTTTGCGCAAAAATGAAGTCCAAATATCTTTGGACATTCCGCCGCAGGGCTGATAAATCGGCACGTTTTTCCACGCATCACTGTTTAATCTTTCGGGGGAGTGGGTGTTGTAAAAATCAAGAGCCTTTTTATTGCAGCCGACAAGTTCGAAATTTTCGTTCCAATATTTAATAACCAACGGCGCGGCATCGAACATAAGGCGCATACGTTCGCCGGATTCCCGTTCTTTTTTTTGCGCTTCCTTGATTCTGCTTATATCGCGGGTACAAACGATAATCATTTGCTCGTTGTTTATGATTACGAGTTTTGAAAGAACTTCGCAATGCACCTGCGTTCCGTCGGATTTTACGTGAAGCCACTCGAAGGCGTCCGAGCCGTTTTTCAGGGTGAACTCCAACAAATGCACAATTTTTTCTTTGGAAGGAGTTCCGCAGGGCTGAAATTCCGGCGAGAAATCGTAAAAGCGCGTGATAATTTCGTTAGGCTCGCTGATGCCGAAAAGTTCGACGGCATTGTTGCCGACCCGCAAAATATTTCCCTGCATGTCCCAAAGCGAAATTAAAATAGGCGCGGAATTTAAAATTGCGTTTGTAAGTTCAAATGCGGATTCAACATCCTTGTGTGCAGTTTTAATTTTTCGCAAATCAACGACGTGCGAAATCATAAGACGACGGCCGTTAAGCTCAAAAAATTTATAAATGCACTCAACCGGCATTTCGCCGCCCGTCGGCGAAAGATGCATCCACTCGAAACGGGCATAACCTTCCTTGGCCGCCAAATTATAATAATATGACGCCAACTCGGGGGAGGGCGTTCCGCAGGGTTGAAACGGCGGCGAAAAATCATAAAGCTGATGAGTTTTCGTCAACGGGTCGTTGACGCCGTACAGTTCCTTTGCGCACTCGTTTACGTCGATAATATTTGCGTCGCCTTCCCACAGCGCGATTACATACGGTGACGAATTAAATATTATGCGTTGAAGCTCGTAGGCTTCACGCTCTTTTGCGCGCGAGGCTGTAATTTCGCGCATATCCTGCATATATTCAACCATTATGCGGCGGCCTTCGTATTCGATGCAAACGCCGGTAATTTCGACGCTCATTTCGGTTTTGTCGGGCAAAAGATAAATCCGGTCAGTTTTCGCGCGACCTTCCGAAAAAACTTTTCCGCTGAACGCAGTAAACATTTCCGCAGAAGTTTTGCCGCATGGTTGTATGTGCGGCAAAAATTCGTGCCGGCGCGAAGCAAATTCCTCGCTCGACTTCAGCCCCAAAACGTCGAGCAGTTGTCGGTTGCAACCGGCAAGCTGAGTCGAACTTCGCCAAATTGCCATCATCAAGGGGGTTGTGTCGAGCAGCAGTTTTATAAAATCGTCGGTATCGGTGTATTCGATGCTTATGGCGTCGAACATATCATTTTTGAGGATGCCCAAGCCGGAAAACCACACAAAAGATGACGCGGAAAGTATTCCGACAAAAAAATCCGTGCCGCCCGGAATCAGCAAATGAACAAAAAACGCAAGTGCGCTGATAAGCGTTCCGGTTGATATCAAAAAAAGCCTGCGGCGAATTTTCGCCGACCCGCGAATAAATTTGTACGCGAGAATGCTCGCCGCGCCGCAAAACAGCACCGCCGAATAAACACGGGATGCAACGCCAATCGGGCCGTGCGTGCGCTCTGTTTGCGGAAGAAATAAATCCGCCGCGAAGCTGATTTCCCGAAAATACAAAAAATGCGAGTTGTTGGTCAAAACCGCCAGCGAGAAGAAAGTTGCGAAAAAAAGCAACAAAACAACAAAAACCTTGTGAATTTTAACATCGCAATACTCCGCCGCGAAAATAAAAAGAATCGTAATTGTAAACGAAAGCCCCCCTTGCAGAAGGTATCTGGAAACAAAAGCAACCGAGTAATTTACGGAATTTATTTCAAGCAAAAAGCCCAAAAACATAATAAATCCGGGCAGAATAATTGCAAGAAACGTTGTTTTCTTTCGGCTTCTGCATTTGTACAGCACATATGCCCCGAGGCAGGTGTGCGCCGCCATAGACAGCACAAGGATTCCGGAAAACACCAAAATTGCCATATGTAACTCTCCTTAAAAAACAGTGTTAATTTTCAGGGCTTCGCCCCGAACCCCACCCGCTTTTTGAAAAAAGCGGGGCAAAAACTTTAACAAAAATCGCGCGAAGCGCGATTTTATAGTTTTTTGTCGAACTTTTTTTTAAAAAAGTTCGTGGGGGTTCGGGGGCGAAGCCCCTGAAAATCGTAATTAAAGTTTAAAGTAGGCGACCAGTTGTTGCAGCATTTCGGATTGAGAGTTTAATTCCTCTGCTGTGGCGGCGGCCTCGTGAGCGAATTTTGAGTTGTTTTGAACGGTTGTTGCGGTTGTGAGCAGAGTTTTGCTGATGTCGGTAATCATTTTGGCTTGGTCGCCGGCGGCGTTTGTAATGTTGCTGATGAGAGACATTACTTCGTCCGCACTTGTAACGATTGCGTTAAGCGATTCGGATGTTGTGTTTGCGATGGCCGTACCCGATTCCACGCGCGAAATTGAGTCGCTGATTAAATTTGTGGTTTCGGAGGCGGCGTCTTGGCTTCTTGCGGCAAGGCTGCGAACTTCTTCGGCTACAACAGCGAAGCCTTTGCCGTGTTCGCCGGCGCGAGCTGCTTCAACGGCGGCGTTAAGCGCGAGCAGGTTTGTTTGAAACGCGATGTCTTGGATAACTTTGATTATGCGCGAAATGTCGTTCGACGATTCTTTTATTTGCGACATTGCCTGCAACATGTGCGTCATTGCGTTGTGGCCTTCTTGCGCGTTGTTGGTTGATTTTTCGGAAAGCGCGTTTGCTTCTTTTGCGTTGTCGGCAAATTTTTGCGTTTGCTTGTTAATCATGTCAACGGTGGAGTGAAGCTCTTCGAGAGAAGCGGCTTGTGCCGACGAACCGTCGGCGAGTTCGATTGCGCTTGTTGTAATTTTGTTCGCGCCTTCAAGCACATATTTTGATGCCATTGTGATTTCCGCCATGGATTTGCTCAAAGTGTCGGAAATGCTGTTGATGGCGAGTTTAATTGCCGAAAAGTCGCCGACGTAATCGCGCGTAATTTTTTTTGTTAAATCGCCGGAGGCAACGGCTGTTAAAATGCCGGAAATTTGCGAGATATAGCCGGAAAGCGTTTCAATCATGTCGTTTACGGAATTTTTCATTGTGAGGAAGTCGCCCTTGTAGTTGCCCTCAACTTTATGGCTGAACTTACCTTTTGCGAGGTCGCTCATAACGTCGCGAATTTCCACGATGGGTTTGTCGATTTCTTCGGCGATGTGATTCAGGCCGTTGAGAATTTTAAACCAACCGCCTTGGGTGCCTTTTGTGTCAACGTGGAATTCCATGTCGCCTTTGTCGGCGGCGGCTTCAATCATCAGGTCGATTTGCTCTGTTGTGTGATGCAGATGGTCGAGGAACGAATCGAGTTTTTGGTTTACGCGGGCGCGTTTACCGGGCAACCGCTTCGAGCGTACGTCAAAGTTACCGACGTCAATCGCGTCAATCGCGTCCATCATAATCCATGCTTCTTCGGCTTCGCTGTCCACTGCGGCATGAACGCCGTTTATGAGGTCGCGAAACGCGCCTTTGTATTTATCGGCGTTCATGCGATATTCGTAATCGCCTTCCTTCCCGAGCTTTTGCGCGTACAAGGTTAAGTCGTCGTTAATGCTGCGGATTGTTTCGATGAGAATATAAACATCTTCCGTAAGCGTACCCACTTCATCTTTGCCGAGGCCGGCATGATTTATATTTACGTTGAGCTTTCCGTCGGAAACATCCTCAACCATATGAGCCAACCGGCGCAACGGTGTGCCGACCGACCCGGAAATTAAAAATGCGGTAATTACGCCGACAAGCATGGCGAACAAGCCGGCTGCCACCATAATCAATTGCGAGCGGAATGTTTGCGAGGCAAGTTGTGAGTCAACTGTTTCCATATAATTTTTCATGTAGCTGAAAAGTTCGTTGAACGGTACATATGCTTGGTTGATTGTGGTTCCGCCGTTGCGAATAACATTCAGGGCTGTTTGCGTGTCGCCCTGCCGTGCCGCCGTCATTACCTGGCTGATATAAACGTCGATATAGCGGAAAATGGCGGTTTCGATATCGTTAAGCCGCGCCGTTTCGAAGTTGCGGTCTTGCGCCGAGATGGTAGGGTCGGCTTCAACCAACCGCCTGTAGTTTTGAAAGTCCGCCACGATGTTTCGGCGAAGTTCTTCGACGTCGCGTTGTTGGTTTGAGAGCGCGGCACTTCTTATTTCCGGGGCTTCGCTTGAATACGCAGACGCAAGTTTCATCATGCGCCGCGACTCCGTAAGCCCGACTTCAATGTCGCGAAGAGTTGAGTATCGCACGGTGGGATACCGCAACACATTCGAATACCGAGCCTGCACCACGTTAATTTGATACGCGCCGAAACCGGCAATAAGTGTAATGATTGCAATTAACAAGCCGAAGCCCAAAAGGAGCTTCCCGGTGATTTTTACATTTTTAAGCATTTTTACAGCCTCCCGTAATTAAATTAACTTGTTTCCTTACCATTTTTGCTTCAAAGGGTTTTTTCAAAAAGCCCGCGACATCGCAGTCCGCGCGTAATTCATTTTCATTCGCCGACATAAGAATGACCGGAATGTGCTTTAAATTTTCGTCGGCTTTTAATTCCGCAAGAACTTCGTAACCGCCAATGCCCGGCATTACAATGTCCAGAAAAATTAAATCAGGATTTGTAAGCCTTGCGGTTTCCAGTCCGTCCTCGCCGCCGAGTGACGCGAGCGTTTCATAATCATCCGCCAATATTTCGCTGAGTATGAACAGGTACGAGTCCGTGTCGTCGATAATCAGGATTTTTTTGACGTTTTCAGGTGATACCTCCTCCGATTTTTTATTTTTTTCGGTTGATTCGATTTCAATTGCGTTGGTTTTTGATGTTTCCGTTTTTGATGCTTCGGTTTGTTCGACTGCTTTTTTCAAATTGCCCAACAATATGCCGAGCTTTGATAAAAAATTTACGTTGTGTTCAAGAATATAAGATGTATCGCCGCGTTTTGCCGCCTCTTCGAGATGTGCCGCCGTTTCGGATAATTCGTCCGCACCGATGGTTTTCGCCAAACCTGCAACCGCGTGAATTTTTACATGGTATTGCTCTGTGTCGCCGGTTTCCGCGTCGGTTCGGAGTTCGGCGGAGAAGCGGCGACCGTTTTCGCTGAAATTTTTAAGCACTCGCAAGTAAGTGTCAAAATTTCCGCCGGTTCGGTTGATGCCCTTCAAAACGTCAATCCCTCGGATTGAAAGCCCGTATGCCAAGGGTGGGGGAGGGGCTTCAAACACTTCATCCGGCGTTATTTGTTGTTTATGCTTGGGAATTCGGTTTTCGATGATGGCGTGGAGTTTTGCTTCGTTTATGGGTTTAAGCAGAAAACCGTTTGCGCCGCTTTCGCGAAAAATTTCGCGAGATTCATAGTCGTCATTTGCCGTAAGCGCGACGATGGGAACATTTTTGCAGTCGGTGCTGCCCCCTTCAATCGACCGGATGATGCGGGTTGCTTCCGTGCCCTTCATTTCCGGCATCAAATGGTCCATCAGAATAAGGTCGTACTGCTTTAATTTTACCGCTTCGATGGCGGCAGTTCCGCTTTCGCTGTAGTCAACCTGCAATGCGTACGGCGATAAAAATCCGCTTGCAACGGTAAAATTCGCGCTTATGTCGTCAACCACGAGAACGCGGGCATCCGGCGCGGTGAAGCGTATTCGTTTGCCGCCGGATTGAGCGGAATTATTAAAAATGTCCGAAACGGGAAGGCAGTAGAGCGGCCGGGCTAATGATACGGCGTCATAATTGCATCGTCCGTCGTCGGAAAGAAGCACGATTTCCATGGCGGAATAAGCGGCGGGGTTAATTTCTTTAAATTCGCGGCACAGGAACTTGCCGTGCGTTTTTTCATTGGCAAAAACGTGTGAGAAATTTTCATTTTCAACGGCGGCAAGAAATTCTTCGCGGTTTGACACCACGATATACCGGACGCCCGCATTTTTCATCGTATCGCCCGCAGAGCTTGCGCTAATCGGGTTTGACTCCAAAATAATTACGTTTTTTCTTTCGGGATGATTTACTTCGCAAAGCGGGTTTGCGGCGTCGGGTACGCCTTGCGGCAACCTGAGCGTAAACACGCTGCCTATTCTGTACCCCGACGCGACGTCGATTGTTCCGCCCATAAGCTCCGCCAATTTTTTCGCAACGGAAAGACCGAGCCCCGCGCCTTCAACCGTTTTGCTGTCGAACTGCGCGTATTCTTTAAACAGATTTCGGATGTCGCCTTCGCGAATTCCGCGACCGGTATCCGAAACCGTAATTGTAAGCATTACCCGGCCGTTTGAAACCGTGCCTTTAATCGAAAGGGATATGTGACCCTTTTCCGTAAATTTCACGGCATTCGACAGAAGGATTTGCAAAATTTGACGCACCCGGATTACATCGCCAGTAAGCATGTTGGGGAGTTTGCTGTCGGCATACACATAAAATTCCAAGCCGCCGAGCTGCTCCTTTACGGTGCTTATTGTATCGTATATGAGGGAGTAAGTGTCATAGGTTTCCGTAATAATTTTTAACCGACCGCTTTCGAGTTCGCGCAGGTCGATTATATTGTTAAGTGCCGCCATCAGCTTGCGCCCGGATTTTTTAATCACCTGCGTGTATTCGCGTACATTTTCCGGCAAATCCTCGCGCAGACTCATTTCGGACAGCCCCAAAATCGCGTTCATGGGCGTGCGAACTTCGTATCCCATTTTTGACAGAAAATCGGAGTTTTCGCGATTGGCCGCCGTTGTTGCTTTCGCCTGAATTTCTCTTGTTATGTCCGTGAGGATGCCCTCAATTATATGAGGCATTCCGTTTTCGTCGGTTTTTGCTACTCGGCTGCGCGACAAAACATATTTTTCCGAACCGTCGGGCGTTTTTATGCGAAAGCCTATTTCCGACGGCGCACCCACCGATAATGTTGCTTCGTGGCAGGAATCCACGCTTGCGGCGTCGTCGGCATGAACCAACATTGCAAAGCCGCGCGAAAGCAACTGCTCGGGCAAGTAGCCTGTAAGCCTTTTGCATCCTTCGCTTACAGATATGAAGCGCATGTTGCTGTATTCGCATTGATACGCCATGAAGCCCGATAATTTATCTAAAATTCTTTTACTTTCCGGATACATGCATCACCGCTCCTGTCTATGTAGTGAGGATTTTATCGGCAATTTTATCAAGAGGAAGTTCGTGCATAACCGCGCCCCGTTCTTTCGCAACGCGCGGCATACCGTAAACCATGCAGGTGTCTTCGTTTTGCCCGATGGTAACCGCCCCCGACGCGCGCATTTTAAGAAGCCCGTCCGCTCCGTCGGCACCGATACCGGTTAAAATAACGCCGACAGCGTTTTTCCCGGTTGCAATTGCAGCGGATTCGAAAAGTACGTCTGCCGAAGGCGCAACATGATTAACCTTTTCGCCCGAAAAACAATTAGCCTCAAGCCTTCCCGCGCGGTTTATAACCGTCATGTGCATCCATCCCGGCGCGATAAATACATGCCCTGCCTTTAAAACATCGCCGGTTTCGGCCTCTTTTGCAACGAGCCGGGAAATCCCGTTTAAACGGGAGGCAAAAAGTTTCGGGATGCCCGGCTTCAGGTGCATTGCAATAACTACAGGCGGTGCATCCGCCGGAAACTGCGAAAGAATCGCTTCCAACGCATCGAAACCGCCGGTAGATGCGCCAATTGCGATAAGATTTATCCCGCCCGCCAGCATTCAAAGCACCTCCTGCTTGACATAGAATTATAGCACATACATGTTGTAAATTCAATCCGGACGAGACTCGTTTTTTTTGCAATAAAAAATCAGCTCAAAAATTTCGGCAATTTTTTCTCTGATATTGCCCCGTTAAATCGGGATTAAATTTACCCGACGCCTTGCTCGGCTCGAACATTTTGCACAATTGCAATGCCCCGGAAACAACGCAAAAAATCCTATCGGTAACCAACCGGCTATCAAATAGGATTTTTCATTCGCCTTGAAAGTCGCGCTTGTTTAAAATTTTCGGGAAAATTCTCGGGGGCTTTGCCCCCGCGCCCCCACCCGCTTTTTGAAGGGTGGCGCGGGAAACGTTCACTTCGCTCACTGCGCCCTTTAAAAGCGGGGCAAAAACTTAAAATCGCGCATTCGCGCGATTTTGAGTTTTTTGTCGAACTTTTTTCCAAAAAAGTTCGTGGGGTGCGGGGCGAAGCCCTGCGGTTTTGTTGTTCGTGCGTTTATAGTGATTAACACTCTCATCCGATTGCTTTTTTCCTGCCGAATGTGGTATCTTAAAATGTGTGTCTGAAATTCCTCGGCGGAAAGCAGGTATCTATGAACAACAAACAAGACTGCGGGTGCGCGCAGGCGCGAAATAACGGCATATCCGAGTATCGCGAGCAGTTGCTTATTACCGTTAATAAAGCGGCCGAAATTTTGCTCACCGCCAATGAGGAAGATACAATGTCTGCGCTTATGTCGGCGATGGAACTTGTAGGAATTTGCGTAGATGCCGACCGCGTTCAAATTTGGCGCAACGAAGTTATCGACGGCGAGCTTCATTTTGTTATGCGCTACGAGTGGCTGAGCGAACTCGGCAAGCAAAAAGAGGAAGTCCCGTTGGGGCTGAAATTTCCCTATCGCGAAATCCCCGAATGGTTAGATATGTTTTTGAAAGGCGATTCCATAAATTCCCCTATTTCTCAATTGCCGCCCCGAGACGCGGCTTTTTTGGGCTATTACGAAATGGTTTCAATCGTGTGCTTGCCGCTGTTTCTCAACAAGGAATTTATCGGTTTTTTCAGCGTTGACGATTGTCGATATGAAAAGGAGTACACAACCGACGAAATGAGCATGTTTGCCTCGGTAGGCCTGATGTTTACGCGCGTTTTCAACAGGGTGCTGCAAGCGCATGAGCGCGAAGTTTTGGAGCAGGAGAAGGCGGCGATGGAACTTGCCGGCAAGCTCATCGAACGCGCGCCGATTTTTATTGAATACTGGAATCCGGACGGAACAATGATTGACTGCAACGAAAAGCTGATAAATACCTTGGGCGTCAGCAGTCGCGCCGAATATGCGGAACGATGGTTTGATTTTTCAACAGCGGTTCAGCCCTGCGGCACGCAGTCACAAGAGTTGATTGAAAAAATGCTCAAAGCCGCCCTGTCCAAAGGGACGGCGCGATGCGAATGGACATTTATTCTGCCCGACGGCGAAATATTATCCGCCGAAACAACATGGGTACACATAACGCACCGGGAAATTTCCATGATTGTGCTGTACGGGCTTGATTCGCGCCCAATCAGAGCCGCAGTCGAAGCGGAAGAAAGCAGCCGCGCCAAAACGCGATTTTTAGCGCGAATGAGTCACGAAATTCGTACGCCGATTTCTGCCGTGTTGGGCATTTCCGAAATCCAATTGCGCACGAAAGTCATGCCCCCCCAAACCGAAGACGCTTTTGTTAAAATTTACGATTCATCCAAAACATTATTAAGCATCGTAAACGACATTTTGGATTTCTCCAAAATAGAATCCGGCAAGATGTCGATTTTGGTTGACGAATACTACGTGGCGAGCTTAGTCAGCGACGTTGCGCAGCTTCATCAGGTGTATTCGGAAACCGGCAACGTTGCCTTCAAAATGCGCATAGACGAAAACATGCCGGTAATTTTGCTCGGCGATGTTTTGCGCGTTAAGCAAATTATAAACAACCTGCTTACAAACGCCTTCAAATACACATCGTCCGGCTCGGTGACAGTTGCATTGAACTGCGAAACAACGGATGCCGACGGCCTGACGCTTGTGATTTGCATACACGACACCGGCATGGGAATGCCCGCCGAGCAAATCGAAGAAATGCGAAGCCGCGAATTTATCCGCCTGCACGAAAAAGAACGACCCTTCGTGGGCGGAACGGGCTTGGGTATTCCGATAGTTTTCAGCTTGGTGCAGGCCATGGATGCCCACATCGACATTAAAAGCGAGGTCGGAATGGGTACGCGCGCGGTTGTTCGCATCCCGCAAAAATCAGCCGGAAGCAAAGTGCTTGGCAAAGAAATGGCCGACAAACTGCAAAATTTCGAAGCGGGAACATGGTCGTCGTTGAAAGAATTCGGCTTCGTCCCCGAGCCGATGCCGTACGGAAAAGTTCTCGTTGTGGACGACGTGGACGTAAACTTATATGTAGCGGAAGCAATGCTCGAATTTTTCAGCCTCAACACGGAAACCGTCAAAAGCGGGCAGGCCGCCATAGATAAAATCGAGCGGGGCAACGTATACGATATTATTTTCATGGACCACATGATGCCCGAGATGGACGGCATTCAAGCCACGAAAAAAATGCGCGAAATGGGCTACACGCGCCCAATCGTTGCGCTCACCGCAAACGCCCTGAAAGGCCAAGCCGAAATGTTTATGAATAACGGATTCTCCGGTTTTCTCAGCAAGCCGTTGGAAATTAACAACCTCAACTCGTATCTCATCCGCTTCATCAAAAATAATCACCCCGAGGGTAAGTAGGATTTAATAAAACCTTGGGGACTCCGTCCCCTCTCACGCGCTTCGCGCGTTGGCCGGGCGGCCTCGCTTACGCGACCCCGGCTTCGCCGGGGAGGTGCGCCCAAACCCCTGCGAGGGGTTGGTCGTTCGCCTTGCGGCGAACTGCTCACCCATGCATCCCGGGTCAAACGACCCCTTGACCCCATCATAAAAATCGCGCGATGCGCGATTTTTTAAAATTTTTGTCGAACTTTTTTTAAAAAGTTCGTGGGGGCTTGGGGGCGAAGCCCCCAAAAATAAAATTTATATACGAGGTGATTTATTTGCGCGCGGTAAAATGGGCATGGGGATATGTTTCGTCGTACAAATGGCGGCTGATTTTCGGGCTGCTTGTTAATACTTTAAATATCGGGCTGATGCTTGTGAATCCGCTGATTGCGGGCTTGATTGTGCAAAATGTTATTCAGGGCGAACAGCACGAAATTCTGCCGACATACCTGATTATTATGATTTGCGTGACAGCCTATCGCTCGGTTTCGCGGTACTTGTTCGTGATTTTGTTCGAGCATACGTCGCAGCAGATTTTATTTAACATGCGCCGCGACGTTTATCATAAGTTACATATGCAGAGCTTTGCGTGGTTCGATAAGAATCGCGTGGGCGACATTATGTCGCGCATGACAGGCGACCTTGAAGCCGTTCGGCACTTTATCGCCTTTGTGAGCTACATGGTAATTGAGCATGTTTTGCTGTACATTGCGGCGGTTGTTGTTATGGCAACGATTTCGCCGCCTCTTACAATTGCGATGCTTTGCACCACGCCGATTCTCGTTTTCGCCGCAATAAAGCAGTCGCGCGGGGTGCGGCCGGCGTTTCGTAACGTGCGCGAGCAATTTGCAAATCTCAACTCCGTGTGCGGCGAAAATATCGGCGGAAACCGCGTTGTTAAGGCGTTTACGCGCGAATCCCACGAAACCGAAAAATTTATCGACGTAAACAATGCGTTCTATTCCGCAAATATGGATGCCGCCGCCGTTCGCGTAAAATATTTCCCGGTAATGGAAACATGCGCCGCGCTTCTGCCGTGGATTTTGATTCTTTTCGGCGGACTTTTGACGATTAACGGCAGTATCGAATTGTGGCAACTCGTTGCATTCGGCGGATACTTATGGATGCTTGATGCTCCGACCCGAATTTTCACATGGGCTGTCAACGACACTCAAAACGCCGCAACTTCTGTTGACAAAATTTACGAAATGATGCGGCAGCCGATTTTGATTGAATCGCCCGATAAGTTCTCGGGACTCCGTCCCGAACCCCGCGAACTTTTTCAAAAAAGTTCGACAAAAACACCCGGAAACGCGCAAAGCGCGTTTCCGAATAACAGTTTTTTTGAAAGGGGGGTTCGGGGGGAGAACTTTTTTTGCAAAAAAAGTTCTCCCCCTGACGCAGCCGCCGGCTTTGCCGTTGAGTTTCGCAATGTATTTTTCGGCTACGCGCCGTACGAAAAAAGCGGTTATGTTTTGAAAAATATCACGTTTCGGGCAAAAAAGGGGCAAACTGTCGGGATTGTGGGGGCGACGGGTTCGGGCAAAAGTACGCTTGTAAATTTGATTGCGCGATTTTACGACGCCTGCAAGGGCGACGTTTTTGTCGGCGGAACGAACGTTCGCGATTATGAGATTCCGGAGCTTCGGCGCGGAATCGCCTATGTAATGCAGGATGTTTTTTTGTATTCGGACACGGTTGAAGGAAACATTGCGTTCGGCGTGCCGGATGCGTCGATTGACGCGGTTCATGCGGCGGCGCGGGTTGCCGACGCAGATAGTTTTATTCGCGAAATGCCCGACGGTTACGACACAATTGTCGGGGAACGGGGCGTGGGGCTTTCGGGCGGGCAAAAACAGCGCGTTTCGCTTGCCCGCGCGGTTGCCGCCGACCCCGAAATTCTCGTGCTTGACGACGTAACTTCTGCGGTTGACACCGAAACTGAGCATCGCATTCAGGCGGCGTTAGGCGAAATCAGAGCCGCCAACGAGCGCACGACTTTCATCGTGGCGCACCGTTTGTCATCCGTGAAAGATGCCGATTTGATTCTTGTGCTTACCGACGGCGAAATTTCCGAGCGCGGTACACACGACGAATTGCTGAAAAAAAACGGCTACTATGCGCGACTGTTTCGCGAGCAGAAGTCCGATTAAATACGGGTTTGGGCTTCGTGTGAACAGCGAATCAAGGGCAGGAAACAACACCTCGCCTATGCCTTGTAAACGGTTCGCTCGTTGTCTTTTTTTCGGGAAACGCATCCGAAAAAAAGACCGGTCGCTCACCACAAGGCATTTACGGCGAAGTGTTATTTTGAACTCTTGATTCGCGATATGAGCAGACAAAATCATAAAAATTTACCGGAGAATCGTCGCCGTAGGGAATAATTTTTTCCGGCGGCTTTTTTTTCAAAACATCGGCGGCGCAATCGGCGCGGAGAACAGTGATTCTGCGCGAGGCTTGCAGATGTTTTTTCAGCGATTCCGTTGCCCCGTCAAGAAGCTCGTTGTCGGTGAGAAGCTCGTTGCTGAAAATTATTATTTGCGTTTGCCCGAAATATAATTGCCGCTCGTCCCGGTCGCATAATTCCTGAATTGCCACGCAAACCTTGTCGGCTCGCGTGGTTTTTATATGCGCGTGTTCGTCTTCTTCGCGATTGTCGTCGTCGTTGAAAATCGGCACGGAAATTGTCACGATGTACTCATCGTCCTCCGTGTCGATACCGATTGCCGCAACAAATGCGCGTTCTTCGATTTCAACTTTGTCCCAACAACCCGTGAGCAAAACCCCCGCGAACGCCGCTAAAATCAACAACGCCGCCGTTTTCGCCAAGATTTTGTGTCGCCCGTTTTGCACGATTTTCGCCGCAATGAGCAGAGCAATCGGCAGAACCACAAGAAAAAATATGCCGCTTGTTGCAAACATTCCGTCCATAATCGAAAAAATTCGTTCGCTCGAAAACGGCAGCAGGCTTATGCCGAAAACCGCGACGGCGGTTACGCCCACGCCGACGTGAAGCGACGACTTGCTTCGCACATTTTGCACAAGCAATCCGCCGAAAAAAAGCATCGCGTTTCCGAGCGCGAACGCCGTTATTATCCAAAATCCGAACATCAAAGCCTCTTGCCGCTCGATAAACGCGCCGGGCAAACTTATTGCATCCATCAGACGTACAACCGGCCACTTTTCGGATTCCGTGCCTGTTCCGAGCGAAGCAATTGTGATTGTTGTAAGCGCGACAATCAGTCCGCCCGCAAGCGCAGTCGCTCCCGCAACCGCGCGCGGCAGGTTTTTTTCCCGGGAAACGTAAGGCGTAATCAGCAGCAGGCACTCAAGCCCCGTCAAAATGAATCCGAGCTTGCGCACGCCGCGCAATGCCTCGCCCGCGTTATTCACATGAAGCGGTTGCAGATTCGAAAAATTCGCGTCAAGCAGCGCGACAATAAAAAATATAATCACCGGCAAAATCATCAGCGCGAAAAGCACTTCCGCGACTCGCGCCCGCGTTTCGATGCCCTTGCCCGCCGCATACGCACAGGCGAGAATCATCACCAACCCAACGACAAACATCGGCGTGTTCGGCAACATAACGTCGCGCGAAAGCTCCAAAAATACCCGCAGTTCGAATCCCGCCGACACAACAATTTTCAGCCACAGCACGATACAAATTACATATGCAACCGGGCGCGTCAGCAAATGACCCGTCGTTGCTATGAAGGAAACATTCTCGGGGGAAACTTTTGAAAAAGTTTCCCCCGAACCCCCATC
>WQVC01000038.1 GCA_009781765.1 Defluviitaleaceae bacterium
CCGAGAAGGCGAGGCGGGAAACGCGGGCTTCTGCGCGTTTTCCGCCGAAGCCTGAGCGGGCCTCTCAAGTGCGTTCGCGACAATGCATAGCCGACGGGACGCTTCTTAATTTGATTCACTATAGCCCAAAGCATCAAAAAAACCCGCATATATGCGGGTTTTCAGCGTTTCACCTCGGTTTTTAATAAACTGACGATTACCTTTCGGAGATAGCGGAAACTTTCTCCCGTTCAATCAAGGCATTCACATTCCCCTACCCTGCTTCCGCCTTGGAGTATTTCGAAATATTCAGCAAAATCCCCGCAAGCCCCATAAATACAACAAGCGACGTTCCGCCGTAGCTGATAAAAGGCAAGGTTACGCCGGTGTTCGGGATGGTGTTTGTAACAACGCCGACGTTTATAACGGCCTGAAAGCCAATCAAAAACACGATTCCGATTGCAATCATCGAGCTGAAAGTATCGGGCGCGCGCATCGAAACGATGATTCCGCGCCAAATAAAAATTGCAAAAAGAAGCAAAATCAGCCCCGCACCGATTAACCCGAGTTCTTCGATAACAACGGCGAAAATCATGTCGTTATGAGCCTCGGGAATGGACGACGCTTGGCGCGATTGCCCGATTCCTTCGCCGAACAACCCGCCCGACGCAATCGCGTACAGCGACTGAATAATCTGAAAGCCGGTGGTGGAAGCGTATTCAAAAGGGTCAAGCCATGCCATAAGCCGCGCGCCGCGAAAGCCTGTTCCGAGCCACGCGGTTATACCCAAATACGCCGCAACTGCAACAATGGCTCCTGCGCCCATCGCAATGAACCGCCAAATATGCGGGCTCGCAATAAAAATCATGCCGAAGCCGACGGAGGCAACAATAAGCCCCTGTGAGAACCCGCCGGGCAACCAAACAAGCCCTACAAGCAGTGCAACTATCGCCGAAAAAACAGCCAAGTTGTTCCATGTTTTTAAAGCGTTCGGGTATTTGTCAACCAGATGCGCCATGGCGAAAATAACCGCCGCTTTTGCAAGCTCGGACGGCTGAAACTGACCGATAACCGGAATTTCAACCCATCGCGTCGCACCACCAACGGCAACCCCGCCGATAACAACCATCGCAAGCAAAACAACCGTCAGCGCGTAAAGCACCCATACAAATTTGCGCAAATACAAATAATGCACACGCGAAGCAACGTTCATCGCAACAAAACCCAAAAGCGCGAACGGAATATTTCGCCGCAGCAGGTAAAAAGCATCGTCGTTTACAATGGACATGCGAGCTTGGCTCGCGGAAAGCACCATTATGATTCCGATGATAACCAAAATGATTACAACAAAGAACATCGTCATGTCGATGTTTCCTACAAGAATATCCAACTTCGCTTTAGGCTTGGTCTGTTCGCGCGCTTTGGTTTTCGGACGACGAACGCGGGTTTCCGGATAATAATAAAGTTCCTCATCGTAATGCTCCTCGCGCTTCGATGCCGCGCCGGATGCGTATCGTGCCATGCCATGCCCCCTCTCAGGAACTTAATCTCTTACATATTCTTTAAAAAGTGTGCCGCGTTCCTCGAAATTTTTAAACATGTCGAAACTGGCGCACGCCGGCGAAAGCAGAACAATATCGCCGGGTTTTGCCGAGTTTTTCGCGAGGCGAACCGCGTCTTCCAAGTTTGCGGCAATTTCGTGCGGCGGAAATCCGGCTTCGAACGCGCCGGCAATTTGCCCGGCCGTTTCTCCGATTAAAATTGCTCGCGTTACTTTTTTCGGAAACATTCGCACCCACGGCGCGAAATCCGCGTCTTTGTCCGAGCCGCCCGCAATCAAAATTACCGGCTGCGCAAAAAATTCTAACGCCTTGATTGCCGCGTCGGTGTTGGTTGCCTTGGAATCGTTAAAGAATTTCACGCCGTCGATTTCCGCAACAAATTCCAAACGATGCTCCACCCCCGAAAATTCGCGCAATGTTTCCGCAATAATTTCGGGCGTCGCCCCCGCCGCATGAGCAATTGCCGTTGCCGCTAAAGCGTTTTCCGGCAAAACTTTTGTGTCGGCAAGCTCCATCACAAAAACTTCGCTGCCGTGTACTTTTGAAAAAATTTTCCCGTCCCGCACAAAAACATCAGCATTCGTGCCGAAAAATAAGTTCCTGCCGCGAGATTTTAACATTTTTGTAATATCATTGTCATAGTTTAATACACAAATTTCATTTTTGTCAACATTTTCGAAAATTCTTGCTTTTGCGGCAATATAATTTTCCATCGTAAGATGTCGGTCGAGATGGTCTTCGGTTATGTTCAAAATTGCGGAAATTTTCGGACGAAACGCCGCAATCGTTTCAAGCTGAAAACTCGAAATTTCCGCCACGACCAAATCATTCGGCGAAATTTTTTCAACAAGCGATGTAAGCGGAACGCCGATATTTCCCGCAACAACCGTTCCCGGATTAACCTTGCGCATTATTTCGCCGACAAGCGTCGTCACCGTGGTTTTGCCGTTCGTGCCGGTAATCGCAATCATGTCGCAGGGGCAAAGCCGATACGCAAGCTCCGCCTCCCCCCAAACTTCAATTCCCGCCGCCGTCGCCTTCTTTATAAAATCCGCGTAAACGCTGATGCCGGGGCTGATAATCACAAGCTCAAATTCCGTAACAAACGCATCCGGCTTTTCGCCGAGCCGCAACAAAATCCCCTGCTCCTCCGGGTTGTAATCCCACGCGATTTCCGTTCGCAAGTCCGTTGCCGTAACCTTCGCGCCGAGCCGCACCAACGCCAACGCCGCCGCCTGTCCGCTTCGCGCCATTCCGCAAACCAAAATTTTTTTTCCGCTAAACGTCATCTAAACCCCCATAATCGCCAAATATCCAATCAAACACGCAATCGCCGTAACAACGTAAAAAAACGCAACAACTTTCGTTTCCGGCCAACCCGACAGCTCCAACGCATGATGAATCGGTGCCATTTTGAAAAATCGTTTGCCGCCGGTCGCCTTAAAATATGCCACCTGAATAATCACCGACCCGGCTTCCGCTACATAAATGATGGCGACAATCGCCAAAAACAGCGGCATTCCGAGCATCAGCGCGGTCGCCGCAACAAATCCGCCCAAAGCAAGCGAGCCGGTATCGCCCATAAAAACCCGCGCGGGATGCGAATTAAACAGCAAAAATCCCAACAGCGCGCCAACCGCCGCGCCGGCAACCGGCAACATTTCCGGATTAAGCATCCACGCCGCGAACATAAAAAACACAGCAATAAGCGCAGTAACCCCCGCCGCAAGCCCGTCAAGTCCGTCGGTAAGATTCGCACCGTTCGACGCGCTCAAAAATATCAGCACGGCAAAAGGCGCGAAGAAAATTCCCAAATCAGGACGAAAATACGGAAAAAACGGAACCATAATTTCAGTAGAATATCCCGGCATCAACCGCCAAATCAGCATAAATCCAATCGCCACAACAAGCTGCAACGAAAACTTCTGCCACGACCGCAGTCCCAAGTTCCGCTTCTTAACAATTTTAATTAAATCGTCCGAAAATCCAATCAGCCCGAAAGCAACCGTCACGCCGGCAATAAGCATCGCCTGCGGGTTGTCGGGCAAAAAAATTGCCGCCGCAAGCAAAAAGCTCACGATTATCATAATGCCGCCCATGGTAGGCGTGCCGGACTTGCTTTTGTGCCGTTCCGGCCCGTCGCCGCGAATATACTGCCCGAACTTCAACTTTACAAGCGACGGAATCATAATCGGACACAGCACGATATTCGCCAAAAATGCGATAAGTACCGCGTAAATAGCTTCATTTATTACCATGCGGATTTCTCCTTTGGTGATAGTGAGGTTGCGGGGGGAAAACTTTTTTTACAAAAAAGGTTTCCCCCCGTACCCCCCTTTCAAAAAATTTATTCGGAAACGCGCTTCGCGCGTTTCCGGTTAAGTTTTCAGGTGGGGGTTTGGGGGAGGAGCTTTTTCAAAAGCTCCTCCCCCGAGAACTTAACCTTTAATTTTATCCACGATTTTTTCAAACTGCATACCGCGCGACGCCTTTATCAGAACGGTGTCGCCGGTTTTTAAAAATTCGTCGGGGCGGAAATCTTCGGATTTTTCGAAATGAACACCGTTTCCGCCGACGGACGCGAAGCCTTCATATATAAAGCGCGAGAGTTTGCCGACGGCAATCAGCAAATCGACGCCGGCACGAGCGGCAAATTCGCCGCATTCGCGATGACGCGCCTCGGCAACATGACCAAGCTCTTCCATGTCGCCCAAAATCGCAACGCGACGTCCGGAGACCTGTGCCTCTGCTTCGCGTTCTCCGCCCCCCGAAAGCCGGCGCGACGCAACGGGGTTTTCGGGGCTTCGGCAAAGCACTTTAATCGCCTCAATTACCGACGCCGGATTGGCGTTGTAAACGTCGTCAATCACGGTCATGCCTCGCGCTTCGAAAATATTGAGCCGACCCTCGGGCGGGGTGAAATTTTCAAATGCGCGTGTGATTTCCGCCGGCGAAACGCCCATTTCAAGCCCTACAACCGTTGCAAGCAGCGCGTTCATCACCATATGCGCGCCGGGGATGGGAACGGTTACGTCAACATCCGCGCCGTTCCAGTGAAAACGACAGCGCGTTTCCTGAAATCCTACAGCCTCGGCGGCGTAAATATTTTTTTTCCCGGGAAATAACGCGCGAAGCCCCGCGATTTTTTTCGCCGCGATTTCGCCGGTGAGCAACGGGTCGTCGCCGTTAAGAATTATCGTGCCGCCGGCGCGAAGTCCGTCTGCGATTTCCAACTTCGCGTGCAAAATTCCTTCGCGATTTTCAAAATTTTCGATATGTGCGTCGCCGATATGCGTAATCACGGCGTAATCCGGCGCACCCGCCAGAGAAAGCTCGTGAATTTCGCCGGCGTGATTCATGCCCATTTCAAGCACAAGAACCTCGTCATCCGGTTCGAGGCGAAAAATCGAAAGCGGCATCCCGATTTCGTTGTTAAAATTTTTAATCGTGCGCTTCGTTTTGAACCGCTGCCCCAAAATTTCCGCCATCATATCTTTTGTTGTGGTTTTGCCGGCACTGCCCGTTACCGCAACAACTTTTACATCGTGTTTCATCCTGTAAAAGTGCGCTAAATCAAGCAACGCCCGCCGCCCGGAGCCAACATATATTAAAGGAATGTCCGTGTCGGTTGGTGCATTTTGCCGTTCCGTCAGTGCGCAAATCGCGCCTTTTTCCGCCGCCGCACCGATATATTCATGCCCGTCGAAACTCGGCCCGACAATCGGCACGAACAGCGCGCCCGTTTCAATCGTTCGCGTATCCGTGGAGATGCTCGTAACAATTTTGCCCGTATCGTCGTTCAGCAGTCGCCCGCCGGTTGCAGCGACAATTTCGCTTATTTTTAATTGCATCGGATTCTCCTTTTTTTAGGTTCGCAGGGGGAAAACTTTGACGCCGGGGAAACATGCCGTTACCTGCGCATTCTCTCGAAGCCGTATGCCGCCTGCGATGCCGCGCATGTTAAAAAGTTTTCCCCCTGCACTCCCTTTCAAAAAAACTTTATAAAAATCGCGCGAAGCGCGATTTTTTAATTTTTTGTCGAACTTTTTTTAAAAAGTTCGTGGGGGTTCGGGGGCAAAGCCCCCGAGGTCTTAATTAAATCGTTGATAAAGCCTCGTTCGCGACTTTGAAATCGTCGAAATAAAATTTTTCTGCGCCGATTATTTGATAATCTTCGTGACCCTTGCCGGCAATTATGAGGGAATCGCCGGGGGCGAGCATCTTTATTGCGGCGAAAATGGCGTCGCGCCTGTCTTCGATTACTTGATAAGTGACGGGCGTTTCGCAAACGCCGGATTCAATTTGCGTCAAAATTTCGGCGGGATTTTCCGTTCGCGGATTGTCGGATGTTAAGAAGCAAAAGTCGGACAGCCGGCCGGCGATTTTGCCCATAATCGGGCGTTTTTCGCGGTCGCGGTCGCCGCCGCAACCGAAAAGCGTGATTAACCGCCCGGTTGTGCATTCGCGCACGGCGGAGATGATATTTTCCAGGCCGTCGGGGGTGTGGGCGTAATCCACGAAGATGCTCAGGCCGCGCTCGTTCGGCACGGATTGTATGCGCCCGGGTACGCCCGAAAGCCCGGAGTTGAACGCGCGTTGAACATCGTCGGCGGGGATGCCGAGTGCCAACGCAACCCCGATTGCCGCAAGCGAATTGTAAACATTAAAACGCCCCTGATTGTTGAGAACGAATCGGCGAAGCCCGCCGGTTTCCTGCAAATCGAAGGTCGTTTGGTTGCAAAATTCGATATGCAATGCGCGTAAATCGCCGCTGTCGATGCCGTATGTGAGAAACGGGTCGTCGCCGTGAAATTTGAGCATCGTGGCGGTGGATTCGTCGTCGGAGTTTACAACGGCGAATCGGCTTTGCGAGAAAAGTCGCGCTTTTGCGGCGCGGTAATTATCCATTGTTCCGTGAAAGTCGAGATGGTCTTGGGTTAAATTTGTAAATACGCCGACGTCAAATGTAAGCCCCTCCATTTTGCAAAGGGCGAGCGCGTGCGACGATACTTCCATTACAACATCCTGTACGCCGAGTTCGAGCATTTGCGCGAAAATTTTATGAAGCTCGGGCGGGTCGGGCGTGGTTGACGTGGCGAAAGGAATGTTCAGCGGTTTGCCGTTTGCGGCAATGCAAACCGTTCCGATAAGCCCGGTTTTTCTGCCGCATTTGCGCAAAATTTCTTCGATGAAATACGTTGTGGTGGTTTTGCCGTTTGTGCCGGTCACACCGATTAAGCGCAATTTTTCTGCGGGATTATCGTAAAAATTTGCGGAAATATGCGCCATTGCTTCGCGCGTATTTTTCACGAGAAGAACGGAATTTGCAAAGCAAAATTCAATCGGGGGAGCAATACCTTCTTCCGCGATAATTGCCGACGCGCCGGCTTCAATTGCCTGCGGTATAAATTTATGCCCGTCGAAATTTTCGCCGCGAAGGCATATAAATAACGCGCCCGGCTTTACCGCCCGCGAATCATGTGTAATAAGCGAAATTTCCGTTTCGCCGCAAAAACTGCCCGTGTGAATGACATTTTTAAGTAACCGGTCAAGTTTCATTTTTTCAACCCCTCGTCCCTTGCCGAATTATTGCCGGTTTTTACATCATATTAAACCACACGCGCTTGTATGTATCACTCTATCAAAGTTGCCAAAATTTTTTGATAGATGGCTTTGTAATTTGCGTTCCAATTTGCCTGAATATGCTTGGCTTGCTCGCGGGTTACAACGGGAACCTGAATTTCCATAAGCATATTTCCGCGACGGTCGTCGAGGATATTGCATTTTACGATATATTCGTCGTTTTCAACGTTCGGAAAATAATGCGCCGACCGCTCAAAACTTTTTCTGATTTTGCCGCGATTGTCGTCGATATATTTGATAATCATGTTGCGAACGGGTTTCGGAATTTGATTTGACAGAAGCTCGAGGTTTGCAAGCCCGTCTTCCGTGAGGGAATAACTTGTGGTTGATTCGTCCTGCATATCTTCGCGGGTGGCCTCAAGAAATCCGCTCGAAACCATGTCGGTCAAATTTTTCGCCAACGTAAAATGATTCATAACATCTTTTTCAACAACAAAATCAGTGATTTGCGCACGAGTCATGGGCAAATCCATCATATGAATTAAAAAAAGAAGGAGCAGCTTGTTTTCGGCGTCCTTATATTCAAGCGTAACCGGCATATCAGTTTACCGTGTAACTGCCGCGCACCATCATCCACGATTCCGCCGTAAACATAACGCCGCGTCCGTCGGTTCGCGGAATCATCATAAGGTGGTTAAGCCCGATGGGTTGACCGTTGAAAACGTCGTTTCCGGCGGTAACGTCGGGAATGCCGTTATATGCGTCGGTGACGGCAACGGCGCGACCTCCGCGCAAAATAAATTCCGTACCCGCATCGAACGTTACAACTTGCCCTTCTTGTTTATGCAGAACAACAAACTGCGGCATTTCGCCGGGGAATTCCAATTGACCGGGCGCAAGCTCAATTGCGTTAATCCGCAACTCCACGTATTGCATAATCTCCGCCATCAGAGCCGCAGAGCCGGCGGCGGTGAGGTCGGGAACGGTTATTTGCGGAATTGACGGCTGTTGCTGAAAATTACCGCCGCTGCCGATTGAACCGCGAAGGTCGTCGATTTGCGCTTCAAGCTCCGCGATTCTCGCATCCAAAACGCGGCGCGTGATAATCGGATTTTCGTCCGTGCCGGGCTGCGTCGCGAGTGCCGGCACCGCAAAATATGCCGCAATCGCCAAGCTGAACACCATCAGCGTTCCCGCCGAGATGCCTTTGAATTTTCTCGCGATTCGCGCGCGAAGCGTGTTTTTGGGTTCGTTGTTGAAATTTTCGTTTTTCATGTTAAATTCCTCCGGTTTCAGATAATTTCATTTAACACCTGCGTCATTTCTGCTTTCGTTTGTGCGTTATTTATTTTTCGCCGCGCCTCTGCCGAGCCGGGCAAACCTTTTGTGTACCACGATAAATGCTTGCGCATTTCGATTACATTTTCCGCCGCGTACAGGTGCGCAAGCGCGGTTTCGATAATTTCGGCGGGGGTGGGCGGCGGCGGACAAACGCCCGTTTCAAGCAGGGCGAGCGTACGCGAAAACAGCCACGGATTCCCCAACGCGCCCCGTGCAATCATTACGGCGTCGCAAATTTTCAGGCGTTCGACCGCTGTTTCCGGCTCGAAAATATCGCCGTTTCCGATTACCGGAATGCGAACCGCCGCCTTCACCGCCGCAATCGCGTCCCAATCGGCTTCGCCGGAGTAGAATTGGTCGCGGGTTCTGCCGTGAACCGTCACCCACGCCGCGCCGCTTTCCTGTGCGATTTTAGCCATTTCCGGCGCGTTTGCGGTTGCCGCCGTGAAGCCCTTGCGGATTTTCACCGTAACCGGCCGCGACGACGCCCGAACCGCCGCTTCAATAAGGCGTCCGGCAAGCAGCGGATTTTTCATCAACGCCGCGCCTTCGCCGTTTTTCACGATTTTCGGCATCGGGCAACCCATGTTTATGTCAATAAAATCGAAGTCGCGGTCGGCAAGCCGCTTGATTGCTTCCGATAAAATTTCCGGCTCGTGAGAAAAAAACTGCACCGACCACGGCTTCACTGAATTTTCCAGAAGACGGTCGGCGTTTTTATTCCCGTACACGATGCTTTTTGCCGAAACCATTTCGGAAACGGTAAGCCCCGCGCCGTGTTCAGACACAATTTTGCGGAAAATTTTATCGGTAACTCCCGCCATCGGAGCCATGACAAGATGCGGTATCATACTTCAAGTTTTAACATTTTGCGCAAAAAAATGCAAGGGCGGGCGGTGTGTTAATAAATTTTTTGAGACTCCGCCTCGCGCTCGGACTGAACAAAAAGGCGCGTAACTCCCGGAACGATTCCAAGAAAAATTCCTGGAAAAATTCCCGGAACGATTCCGGATATCTACGCACGAGAGTCGAAGTATACTTGCCCTGCAACCGAGAAATAAAGCAGTCGCTTCCATGCCAAAGGACGTTGTTTGCCATCTCAGGAAGGGGTTCGCCCTGAAACTGACCGCACCGCTCCGTGCCGAAGCCGCTGTATAACGGTTGCATGTAACACCATGCTTCACCGCAACACCTGTACCATCGCACCACCAATGTACTACCCGCATCACCCGCCGTAACATATGAAAGCGGGCAGACCCGTTCGGACACGGCCGACCGAATGCAGACGCCCATGTGCACACCTTTTATATGAAGCGGCAACGCGGAGCGAAAGCTCTGCACACCCGAAGTTCCCGGGACTTCGGTTTACTTAGAAAAACGAATCAAACAGAGACTGCGAAGTCCGAGTTAAACACTGTTTAACCGGAATTCGCACGTCAATCGCGAAGCGAACAAAAATGCACCGCAGGGGTTTCATACCTCGCGGTGTGCTTTTGCTCGCTTTAATTTTTACGGGAGGATAATTCAAATGAGGGAGTTTGTCTATGAAGGCTTTGTCACCAAAAGCTCTAATATTAAAAATATCGCCCAGCATCTCTTTAGCTATAGGCAAATCGCGGCATGACGCTTTGGAAGTAGTCATCACGGCAGGGGTTGGCATAGCCTTGTAGTTGCACTGTGCCAAGATGTGTAGTTTCATGCCGTAATAGTGCAATTCCTTAGATGCGCAATAACCTTTGTCGCAAAGCTCGCTTGCCACCTTGCCTCGCCGTGAACGCTTGTGGCTTGCAAGGATTATGGGGACGGAATCAATGATATAGTCAGAGTGACTTGCATCTAATCCCATTCCACACAAAAACATATTCGCAAGCTCCTTAAATGCATCTGCCAGATAGCATATCCGATTGCTGTACGCTTGATAGCTTGGCAAATCAGGAAACCAGCCATCGTAATAATCTTTGATAAATTCGTAACACGCCTTCACTTCAAACTTTTGGTTGGTGATTCCCCAGATGTAGGTGGTCATACATTCCACATCGGTAAATTTGGGACAAAAGTTGTTGCTTTGGCGTTGTGCCATGTTCGCCAATGAGGTATCATATTGGTGACAAATGGCGCAATACAGTTCTATAAGTTGGTGTTCTTTTCGCATAGAACCAATTTATTACTTTTTTCGCCTTTTGTCTTTATTTTTTTCAACCCTTGATTCGCGTTACCATATCTCCGGCTCAACGCTCACAATGACCGTTAGTGAGAATAATGGGGCCGTAATTATGACTTTCCGCAGAGCAAACTAATGTTGTTATTACCCCGATTGCACCGTTACAAACCTTGCAGAATGACATAGCGGCGTCCGTAACGCGGCGTTTGAATGCCGCCGAGCCTCCGAACAATCAAAATAATCAAACTCCTGCGCCGCGCATGGTAAGCGACAGAGTGCGCTTCCCCGAGCATCTCCAAAATCGCGATGATTTATATATCTTCAGCGAACGCTTCGCGTGGACTCGCGAATTTGCGCAAGGATTTTTTCATCAAAATGTTACCAACGTCTGGGATATTGAGTTGTCTTGGGAATCTGTAGGCGGCACATTTCGGTTTGGTGAGTATCTTGAAGGATTCATTGTTCAGTTGGATGATTACAGCATTTGGGGGTGGGGGCGAAATGATTACGGACAGCTTGGCGACGGCACAACTCAAACCCGTCGTTACCCCGCAAAAATTTTAGACTCTGTTTTTCGTGTTTCGTCCGGTTGGAGCGGTTCACGCACGGCAACGCAACGCAACGGCGACTTGTGGGCGTGGGGAAGTAACGAATCGGGTCAGCTCGGCGACGGTACAACAATAAATCGTCTCAGTCCGGTGAGGATTATGGGTAATGTGGTTTTGGCTGATATAAACGGATTCGGAAACGGCGGCATAGCACTGCAAGCAGACGGGACTCTTTGGACATGGGGCGAAAATTCATACGGGCGTTTGGGTGACGGTGCAATGACAGCCCGACACACACCTGTAATGGTTATGGATGATGTCGTCACTTTTTCACGGGGCAGCGGTTCCGGCGTTATAGTTCGCAGAGACGGCAGTTTGTGGGCGTGGGGGCAGCATCAAAGTTGGGACGAGATTACAAGGGAACACACAATGCTGATGGACTCCCCCGTTCCGGAAATGATTGCCACGAACACCGGACCTTTGCCGGCGGAGTCTTCACGTGGCGAAATTGTTGCCGATGACGGCAGGATTTTTGTGGCTTTTTGGGACTTATGGAAACTCGAACTCGGCGATTAGCTCCGCTTTGACTGTTGCCGCAGTCGCCGTTCGTGTCTGCGAATCACTTGCACAAAAAAAACCGCGATAAACTTTCGCGGTTTTTTTACTTTATTGCGGTTTGCCAATCGGTAGAAATTTGTCGCAAAAAATGTTATTATGCCCGCAAAGGGGTGGAGTTATGAATAAAAAATTAACGGCGGCTTTCATTATTTCGATATTGGCGGCCTTTTTTGTGCCTATAACGGCATATGCCGAATTCGACCAATTCATTCGGGTAGGTCTGGTGCAAAATTTTACAAATCAGAATTCGATTCGGGTGAACAACACGAGTATCTTTGCGGGAATGAGCGTCGATGAAGGCTTTATGCCGCTTGACGAGCTTCATTCGCCGGGAGGATTTACCGTTCGCGCAAGCGGCGGCGGAGTTGAAATTTTGTCGGGAAACATTGTTATGTATACGTTTTCGGGGCAAACGGCGGCGCAAATTATGGCAAGCGACGGCGGAGACGGCGCGGGAAGCATCGACTTAGGCACGCATCGTTATCGCGGCGTTATGGAATTTGTTCCGAGCGGCGGCAGAATAAGCGCGGTTAATATTCTTTCCATCGAGGAATATTTGTTCGGCGTTTTACCGGCGGAAATGTCGCCGAGCTTTCAGCCCGAGGCGTTAAAAGCGCAAGCGGTTGCATCGCGGTCGTTTTCGTTTCATCAGGTCGTGCAAAGCAAGCATCCGAATCAGCCGTTTGACATCTGCGACACAACCTGCTGCCAAGTTTATCGCGGCGCGGGAAGCGAAGACGCGCGCACGAATGAAGCCGTTTTGGCCACATACGGCCTGATGCTTTTCTTCAACGGAAACGTTATTTCCGCGCATTATTTTTCGTCGAGCGGCGGCGCGACCGAAAATTCCGAGGACATTTGGTGGGAAGCACGTGCGTATTTGCGCAGCGTAAACGAAATCACCGAACACAACCCTATGATTTGGGAGCGAACATACACGTGGGCGCAGCTTACAAATGCTGCGGCGCATCACGGCGCGAGAATCGGTACGGTTGAAGGCGTTTCGATTTCGCGGCTTTCGCCCGGCGGACGCGCACACGAGCTTACTTTTCACGGAACTGCCGGCACATGGTCAACGCCGCGAAGCGTTGGCGTAACCGGCTTTTTCCGACCAATCGGCGGAACATTGCCGAGCCGAAATTTTCAAATGGTCGGCGGCGGTCACACGACCCCGACGGTTTACGTTACCGACGGCTTTCAAACCGTATCCGCGCCGCTTAATTCGTTTTACGCAACCTGCCTGAACGGCGCAATCGCGCGCGTTCATCACGCATATATTTATGACGGCGAAACCACTCGTCGCATAAATTCTTCGCCGACAATTGTTCGCGGCGGCGCGGGCATCACGTTGCACGGTCGCGGGTGGGGTCACGGCGTGGGAATGAGCCAACTCGGCGCGGAAGGCATGGCGCGGCTCGGCCACACTTTCGAAGAAATTTTGCATCACTACTACCAAGATATTGAAATTCGGCGTAATCATTAAATTATTATCCGTCGGGGACCTTGCCCCGAGAGTAAATTTTCGAAGGAGTATCCATGGAAAAAAAAGATTTCTACTACGATTTGCCCAAGGAACTTATCGCGCAGCAACCGAACGAACGTCGCGACGGTTCGCGCCTGATGCATATGTGCAGAAAAACCGGCGCGGTTACGCATAAAAATTTCACGGACATCGTGGGCTTGCTTAACCCCGGAGATTGCATCGTGATTAACGATTCAAAGGTAATTCCGGCGCGGCTTACCGCCGGCGGAACAGAAATGCTTCTGCACGAACAATTCGAAGACGGGCGATGGTCGGTGCTTGTTAAACCCGGCAAAAAGGCTCGCATCGGCGACAGGCTTACTTTCGGCGGCGGGCGTCTTGTTGCGGAGGTTGAAGAAATTATCGAGGACGGTCTGCGGCTCGTTTCCCTCAAATACGACGGCGATTTCGAGCAGCTTCTGGTAGAAATCGGCGAAATGCCCCTCCCCCACTACATCGAAGAAAAACAAACCGACACGTCGCGCTACAACACGGTTTACGCCACGCATGAGGGTTCGGTTGCCGCGCCTACGGCCGGGCTTCATTTCACCGACGAAATTTTGCGCAAAATCGAGGGCAAAGGCGTGAAAATTGCCCGCGTGACGCTTCATGTAGGCATCGGCACGTTCCGCCCGGTGAAAGAGGACGACATCACGAAGCATCACATGCACAGCGAATATTGCCGCATCGAGCCGCACGTTGCCGACATGATTAACGAAACGAAAACATCCGGCGGGCGTGTAATTGCAATCGGCACAACAAGTTGCCGCACAATCGAAAGCCGCGCCGAAAACGGGCGGGTTCTTGCCGGGGCGGGCAAAACCGATATTTTCATCTATCCGGGGTACGAATTTAAAATCATGGACGGGCTTCAAACGAATTTTCATTTGCCCGAATCCACGCTGATTATGCTCGTTTCCGCCTTCGTCGGATGCGAAAAAACCCTCGCCGCTTACGAGGAAGCAGTGAGGGAGCGTTATCGCTTTTTCAGCTACGGCGATGCGATGTTAATCGTGTAGTTACGGGGCGTTGCCCCGCACCCCACCCGCTTTTTGAAAAAAGCGGGGCAAAAACTTTAATTCAAATCGCGCATTCGCGCGATTTTTGGGTTTTTTGTCGAACTTTTTTCCAAAAAAGTTCGTGGGGGTTCGGGGGCAAAGCCCCCGAAAACCTGTACTCAAAGCCGGATGCAATTTTACAACTTAACCGCAAAATAGTCCGACGCGCTGCCGCAAACGGGGCATTCTTCGAGGTCGTCGCGCTCGCGGAAGTCAAAGCCGCAGGCGGTGCAAACCATGTCGCTTGCGAGTTCGTTCATGTAGCTGCTGTTTTTTAACTTTTCAAGCATTTTTTTGCAATGCTCTTCGTGAGATTTTTCGATTTTTGCAACCTCGCGGAACAGCGATGCAATTTGGCTGAACCCCTCTTTTTCGGCGATTTCGGCGAATTGAGGATACATAGTTTCGTGCTCCGCGCTTTCTCCGGCAATGGCCTCTTCGAGGCACTCGATTACATTGGGCAGTCTGCCGAATTTCAGCAGTTTGTACCATGTTTTTGCGTGGAACATCTCATTTTTCGAATTCCGCTCAAAAAAATCGGCGATTTCGCTGAAACCTTCGCCTTTCGCAATTTCGGCGTAGTAGCTGTAGCGATTTCGCGCTTGCGATTCTCCCGCAAACGCGCTTTGCAGATTTTTTTCCGTTTGTGTGCCCTTCAAACCTTCAATTGCTGTCATGGGTAAGCCCTCCTTTTTTCTGTAGTATATCAGTTTTTCAGCAGAAGTGAACGCACTTTATGAAGCGAACAAGGGCTGTGCCGCGCAAACGGTTCACTCAATGTCGTTTTGCTTCGCAAAACAACCGGTCGCTCACCGCGCGGCATCACGCCCTTATTCGCTTTTAACGGTGCGTTCACTATAAAAAAAATGACCCGGAAAATTTATCCGGGCCGAAAGAGGAGGCTTATGTTAAGGAGAATGAAAAGTCAGAATTTTTACCATGTTCTTGCCGTGTTGTACGCCTCGGCAACGGCGGCTTGATGTTGGCGAACATGGGTAGGTGCATAACGATGCGTTGATGAACCGAGAAAATGTATGCATACATGACCGTTCATGTTGTTTCCGCTGCGCGTTGAGCCCGCATGAGGCATTCCGTTCACCGAAGCGGCAAGCGTTCTGCCGTCTACCAATATAAGAATCGGGCGCGGGGCCCATTGCCATTGCCCGAAAGCACTGAGCATCAGTGCGGTATCGGCGGCGGTAATTGTTTCGGAATCGGCGTGATTCCCTTGCGAAAATGACGCCATTTCCCACGAAATTCCTGTTCGAACGTCTACAACCGTAAAAATCTTTCCGCTTGTTACAATATTTCGTGCTTCGCTCCAGTGGAGCTTTTCGACAGTTCCGACTTCGACCGGTCCGCTTTCGCCAAGTTCACGCAAATGCGCCGCGTACATAAATCCGGCCTGCCCGTTGTAAGAAACGTTAAACCATTCGCCGCACCCTAAATCCAAAACTTCCACGCGGCTTCCGGGAGGAACAAGCGCGACTCGCGTACCGTTTGTTCCCGGCGACGGCCGCAAGTTCACGCGACCCGTTGTTATAAAGTAGGAAACTTCTTCCGGCGTATATACCCATGCGTCGGCAAGTACAATCGGTGCTTCTTCGGGCAATAACGGTGCGTCGGCAAGCAGTAACGGTTCGTCTTCAAGTACAGGCGATGCTTCTTCAAGCAACAGCGGCACAAACGGTTCGTACGGCGCGTATTCCCATGCGTCCGCAAGCAGTTGCGGTTCGCCCGCAAAAGCCATGACGGACGGCAAAATAAGCGTCAGAAGCAACCCCACAAGAAATGTTTTTAAACTCATTTAAATATCCCCCCAAGACTTATTAACTCTTCCGAAAATTATCTTAATATATTCGTAATATTTTGTCAACATATTTCATAATATTTTTCATACTTTTTTTTGTTACAACAATTTTTGCTTCGAATACACGTAATTTTTCGGGGGCTTTGCTCCCGCACCCCCACGAACTTTTTAAAAAAAGTTCGATAAAAACCAAAAAAAATCGCGCGAAAGCGCGATTTTATAACGGGGTCAAGGGGGCTTTGCTCCCTTGCAGGGGTTCGGGGACAGAGTCCCCGAAAAATTTTAATAAAGTATCTGAAAAATATAATCCCGGCGAATTTCGCGCAAATCAACAAATCCGGGTACAAGCCCGACGCCGGGATGCGTTTCTAAAATTTGAATAATTGTGCGAACTTTTTCGTCGGCGTGAGTTACGCCGCCAACATTAAATTCGATGTTGTCTATTAAAATGCGAATGTTTGCGGAATCGGCAACGTTTATGTGCGAAACGCGGTGCGTGATATTGTATTGGTTTAAAAGCTGTGCGTACTGCACAACTACGCCGAAAGCGGCGGCGTCGGGAACTTCCAAAATTTCGCCGAGCTGAAATCGCGTAAAATCAAGCCCCACCAAAACCGGCAGCGGCTCAAAAAAATATGTATTTATTTCAAGAACGCGCCCGTAATCGTCCAAAAAAAGAAAACTGCCGGGCATGTGTTCGAAATAGGCGGTCAAACGGCGTTCCGAAATTGTAACGTTTATGCGGCCGGGCAAAACCCGTTCGATTCGCACGTAACCGATGTATTGATTTTGCAAAATTGAGGATTGGGCAGAACGGGCGTTAAAAAGCAAAATGTGCGTATTGTCGGTGATGTCGAGCCGCGTGAGAATTTCTTCGCGCGAAACGCGATAAATTCCGTCAACGGCAACATGATTGATATGAAAATACGGCGAAAATAAAATAATCAACGCCAAAAGCGTGGGCGCGGCAACAATCCCCGCCAAAAAAAACCGTGTACGATTTATATCGAACGGTTTTCTCGGCTTTTTCGGTTTTTTTTGTTTTTTGCCGTCCGTGGCGGGCGTTTCGTCCGCGGTGACGTCCGGCGTCACGTCCGGAGTTGTATCCGGCGGCGTATTATCGGTCGTCATGTTTGAAGGGATTCAAGCCACGCCGCAAAGCGTTCTTTGTGCAAATTTGCGACCCATTCTTTGTACACAAGATACATTTTGCCGTTGAAACGAAAAGATTCCTTCCAATATTTGATTTTGCCGTTGGCGGTGCGCTGTTCGGCCAAATTGCTGCGGGTTTCGATTTCTTTGAAAACAGGCGTACGAACGCCGAAAGTTTTTTCGCTGTATTCCGATGTTGTGAGCTTGCGGGTTTCGGCAACAGGCAGGGCATCTGCGGCGGAAAGTTCTTCGAAGCGGTCTTTAATCCACTTGCGAATCGAACCGGAAACCTGCGATTCCGGAGAGGGTTGTTCAGAAGGTTCGGGCGGTGTGAGCGGCTTCGGCGGTGCAGGCGGCGCGACTTTCGGCGGCTTTTCCTTTTTTGCGGCGGGTTTGGTTTTTTTGGATTCGTCGGGCAAAAGAGAGTAGGAAAAGGATTCGCCGAGCGGCACATTAAAAACAGAATTATATTTATTTCCTTGCGCCGAGGTTATAACAAGCCCGCGCACATCCTCCATAATTGTGCCTTTGGCCTCGCTTCGCGGCGCGATAAGAAGCACATTGTCTTCAATTGAGTGAATGCAAAAGGGGCCGGACGTAAGCGCGAAGCGAATAAACTCGCTTATACGCTTAAATCCGTGCCGCGTAACCTTAAAATCGGGCAGATAGTGGCTGATATAATTTGTAAAAACGCTTACTTCAATCCCGGGCATG
This sequence comes from Defluviitaleaceae bacterium, assembly GCA_009781765.1. Lineage (GTDB taxonomy): Bacteria > Bacillota > Clostridia > Lachnospirales > WQUN01 > WQVC01. Next base: position 18,049 of record WQVC01000038.1, read on the forward strand.
TCCTTTGTTTCGGGAACGAAAATTGCCTCAATCATTTTTCGCACGGTATGGAAACAGCCCGACAAATCGCCTTTATCGCGCCAAATTTCTATGTTTGCGGCAATGAGAGCCTCGGTATATTTTGTTTTCGGAAAGGTTGCGGGAACTTTTTTCGAATCCTCGACGGGTTGCGGCGCGGGTTGCGGTGCTGCCGATTGCGCTGTCGCGGATTGAGGCGTTTTAGCCACCTTTGTTTTTCGCGAGGTCGCTGTTATTATAGCGTCCGATTTTTCAAGGGAGATAAAATAATCGCAGGAGTTTCTGAAAATATTGTTTGTAATTCTGTCAAAACTGCATCCGATAACGCGCTTGCCGTGTTCGTGGAGCTTTTTTGCCAAGAATGCAAAAATGCCGTCGCCGGAAGCGATAACGTAGTTTTCGATTTCGGGACGGCGAGAAATCAAATCCACCGCGTCAATAATTAAGCTGACATCGGCGGCGTTTTTCATTTTATCGTTTAAATTTGTGTTGAAAATTTGCACGGGTTCGATGCCCACCTGAAGCACCGAGTTTCGCATATTTCGGTGTTGCGGCATCGCCCAATCGGCGTAAGCCCGCTGAACCGAAACGCCGTGCACTCCTTCCGTTTCAAGAACGCGGCGATAAATTTCGTCCAAATGCAAAACAGTATTAGATTTTCCGCCGAAAATAGCCGTTAAATTCTCAATATCATAGAAAATGGCTGTGTTACACAGCATGAAACCACCTCTTTGCAAAAGAGTATAACATGTGAAAAAGCTATTGCAAATATCATCGGAACAAAGAATCGCTCCTGTTGCATATGTAACATGGGACGAAGAAACCGAAATTCTTGAGAGTGCAATGTAATGCCGTCAAAGCCGTCCGCACGCAGCCCACAAAAAAAACCGCGCTTTGCGCGGTTTTTTTATTAAGGGGTCAAGGGGCGTTGCCCCTTGCAGGGGTTCGGGGACGGAGTCCCCGAGAATTAACCTTCCTCGGTTTCGGTGTAGTCGCTTGCAAGCATCGGTTCGAATTTGTCATGAACGGCTTGGGTTGCCTTTGCAATGTTACGCTCATCTATGAGAACGGTGATTTTTATTTCGGACGTTGAAATTGTTTCGATATTTACGCCGACTTCGTACAGGGCTTCAAACATTTTTGCGGCAACGCCGGTGTTTGTTGCCATGCCCGAACCCACAACCGAGAGCTTTGCCAAGTTTTCGTCGGTATTGAGGGTTGCGAAGCCGATTTGCTCTTTGTGCGCCTCAAGAATGCCGAGGGTAATTTTCAAATCCTGCTTGTGAATTGTAAAACAGTAGTCGCGAATGTCGCCTTCGCCCACGGAAAGCAGTATTACGTCAACATTTATTTTTTCCTTGGCAAGCGGCATGAAAATACTTGCCGCCACGCCCGGTTTGTCGGGAAGTCCCGTTACGCTTACCCTCGCCACATTTCTGTCGATTGCAATGCCGCTTACCGATAACTGTTCCACTCCCGCATCCTCCTTAATTAACGTACCCGGCACGTCGTTCATGCTTGAACGCAACACCAAATTAACGCTGAATCGCTTTGCCATTTCAACGGCGCGATTATGCAATACTCCCGCGCCGGACGCGGCAAGTTCCAACATATCTTCGTAGCTTATGACGTCCAGTTTTTTTGCCGAGCGAACAATGCGCGGGTCGGCGGTGTAAATGCCGTCAACATCGGTGTAGATTTCGCAAAGCTGCGCTTCAAGCACGGCCGCAAGCGCGACTGCCGTTGTGTCGGACGCACCGCGCCCGAGGGTTGTTAAATCGCCGTGGCGGTTTACTCCCTGAAAGCCCGCTACAATAATAATATTTCCCTTGTCAAGCTCTGCATTAAGACGCTCGGTGCGGATTCGTTTTATTTGCGCGTTGAAATGCACCGAAGTCGCTTCGATGCCGACCTGAACCGCGTTAAGCGAAACCGCCGGATGCCCGAGGCTTTGCAATGCCATCGACAGCAGCGCGGCAGATTGCTGCTCGCCGGTAACGAGAAGCATATCAAGCTCGCGGCGGCTCGGTTCGTCGCAAATATCGCGGGCTTTTTCCAATAACTTATCCGTTGTATGCCCCTGCGCCGAAACCACAACAACAACGCGATTTCCCGCGTTTTTTGCCTTAATGACGATACTTGCCACATGCATAATGCGCTCGGCGTTTGCAACGGATGTTCCGCCGAATTTTTGCACAATAATTTTTGACATTTAAGATGTTCCTCTCGAAAAAACAACGCGAAAAATTTATCACAGTTTCGGGCATTGCGCAAGCACGACCGGCATAGACTGTCACAAAGGGGGTTTTTATGCGAAGCAGACGAATTAAACGAAAAATGAGGGCGGCATTTGCCGGCAGACCTCGGCGTTCAAAAAGAAGTTTAAAGGAATATTTATTTGCGGTTTGCGTTGCGGCGGTGATTATTTTACTGCTTACGGGCGTGTGGCGACTTGTGCGGCCGGGAATTCGCGTACGTGCGTCTGCGGAAACTGTCGCTGCGTTTCGCGTTCCGACCGGCGCAATCGACAGCCTTCGCATGTACGCCGACCAAAACGAAATTAAATTTCCCGAACTTTTTGCCGTTTTTAATGCGGAAAATAAATTTTTTCCCGAAAAACACTCCGCGTATGATTTAAGCGCGTTGGAGCGAATTTATGTTTCGGATTTCAACAAACTTTTGCGACGATATAATTCCCGAAGCATCGCGCCGTACATAGCAATGTTTGAGAATCTTTTCGGCGAAATAGAAGCGTTTCCGATTCCCGCCGAGTGGCTCGACGGCGAAGTTATTTTCGGAGATTCGTGGGGCGTCGAGCATAATTTTCAGGGCAAGGACATGCATCGCGGCACAGCAATTATCGACCGCGAAAACATTCGAGGGCGCGTACCGATTGTAAGCATGACGCGGGGAAATGTTCGCGAGGCCGGCTTTGACGCAAATTTGGGATACTTTGTTCGTATCGTTACCGAAAACGGCACGCATTATTTGTATGCACACTTGGATTCAATTGCGGCAGACATCGTCGCCGGCAGAAACGTATCCCCCGGCGACCCGCTCGGCGTTATGGGAAACAGCGGCGGCGGCCGACGCAACTCGCGAGGGTTTCCCGTTCATTTGCATCTGGCAATTTCGCCGGATGTTTCCTTCACGCGCGGAACTTTTTGGATAAACCCCTACCCTCTCCTGCGATACGTTGAAAATACGTCGGGGCGGTGATGCGGGCTTTCATTAAAAACCGTGGGGTTTCACCCCACCCCCCACAAACTTTTGAAAAAGTTTGACCAAAACTGTTAAAATCGCGCATTCGCGCGATTTTTTCGCAGGTCGGAAATCTTTTTTGCCTTCGGCAAAAAAACGCTCAAAAAAAGCGCGTTGATGTATAGCGAACGCCTTTGAGAACCGTGAAGGCGAGGCGGGAAACGCGGGCTTCTGCGCGTTTTCCGACGACGCCTGAACGGGCTTCTCAAGTGCGTTCGCGCCATCGCGACTTTTTTTTCGCTGATAGCATGTATAATTTTCTCAAAACTGCATCATACTGTCTGTATAAACAAATTTCTACTTACCATCGCCGCCGCAAGGCAGTGCCGAAGGGAGGCCACGTGTTATGGAAAACAAAAAAAACAACGCTTCGAACTCTATGAACAACAATAAAAACAGAACCGAGTTTGCGGAAGACACAACAAACAACGCATCTAATAACGCATCCAACAATGCATCTAACAACGCGAAAAACAAAAACAGATAGTGCGAAACTCCCGACATCTTTAACGATGTCAAAACCTATCGGTAACCAACCGGCTACCGATAGGTTTTTTTATTTTGCGAAAAATTGCCCGATTTCGGGGAAACGCGCAACAATTCACACGTATAGCGGAACGACCCTGAGAACCGTGAAGGCGAGGTTGGAAATCGCGGGCTTCAGCGCGTTTTCCGACGAAGCCTGAACGGGTTTCTCAAGTACGTTCGCTATGTTCCGGGTGTTCAATGCGCGCTTTTTTATTTTGCGAAAAAATGTTAAAATATTAAACCCTTAATACCGCTGATTTACATCGCACGACTCAGTCACCCCGCGCGTACTTTTCCATACTATTGATATAACACCCTATCCGAATGTTTGGCCGAACACGGCACTTGCTGACTTTCATAATAAAAACTCGGTGGTGCTGCTTCCGCGCTCGGAATAGGAATCGGAGGTTTATCTTGCGTTTAATGAAAGCAATCCGCTCGCGCGACCCGGCAGTGCGTTCGTGGCTTGAAATTTTGCTTTATCCGGGGTTTTGGTGCATGTTTTTTCACAGAATCGGTCACGCGCTTTATAAGGCGAGGCTTTATTTTCTTGCGCGGGTTGTTTCGCAATACTCGCGATTTGTTACAGGAATCGAGATTCATCCCGGGGCGCAAATCGGCGGCGGCGTTTTTATCGACCACGGCTTCGGCGTGGTAATCGGCGAAACCTGCATTATCGGCGACGATGTGCATATTTTTCACGGCGTAACTTTGGGCGGAACAGGCAAAGAAAAAGGCTTGCGTCACCCCGTTATCGGAAATAATGTGGTTATCGGTACGGGCGCGATTGTTTTGGGGCGCGTAAGCATCGGCGCGAACGCAAAAATCGGCGCAGGCGCGGTTGTTGTTGCAGACGTTCCCGAAGGCGGAACCGTCGTGGGCGAACAGGCGCGACTTGTGGGCTGCCAAAAATCTACGCGACACGAACTTGAAGGATTAAAAGAAAAAATTGCGGAGCTGAAAAATTTGGTGGATTCATAAATTTTCCTGCCCCTCTCGCAACAACCGGCGGTAATCCGCCCATGAAACGTATCGCCCGCCCATTTTTTCCAGATGCGGCGTGTGAAATTGACAATCTGCGAACACAAAATCGCGCTCGGCGAGAAATCGGCACAAATGTATGAGCGCGATTTTTGATGCATCCGGTACAAGCGAAAACATGCTTTCGCCGAAAAAACACCGCCCGATAACAACGCCGTACAACCCGCCGACAAGTTGCCCGGCTTCGAGAGAATGTGCCGCACCCGACTCTTGCCCCCGGCTATCAGTGTGCGCTTGGCGCACTTCCCCCCGGCTGTACACCCCCACGCACAAAGCGTGTCCCGCGTCAAACAGGGCGTTGTACGCAACCTCCATATCGTCGCTAATCCACGTTTTTCCTTCGCGGAGTTTTCTGCAATTTTTCATAATCGCCCCAAAGTCCGCGTTCATTTTTATATCAAAGTCGCCGCGGCGCAGAGTTTTTTTCATGCTTCGCGAAACATGAATTTCATTCGGAAAAATCAAAAACCGTCGATGCGGACTCCACCATAAAATCGGTTCGTCGGGGTTGTACCACGGAAAAATTCCGTTCCGATACGCGCATAAAAGCCGCTCAACGCTTAAATCACCGCCGTAAGCCAAAAGCCCGTCGTGGTCGGCAAGCCCCGTTGGCGGAAACAAAATCAAATCTTTTTCCAGTTTAAAAATCGGCATAATACCTCCCGGTGTTCGTTATTCATAAGGATGAATTTTCGGGGCGTTGCCCCGAACCCCACCCGCTTTTTTAAAAAAGCGGGGCAAAAATTATCAAAAATCGCGCTTTGCGAGATTTTTAAAAGAGTTTTTGTCGAACTTTTTTCAAAAAGTTCGCAGGGTGCGGGACAGAGTCCCGCGAATTTGACTCACACTGCGTTTTCCCTATATTATAGCAGTAAAAAATGAAAGGACACATCACAATGAAATCAATGGAGAAAATTGTCGCGCTTGCAAAAAGTCGCGGGTTTGTGTTCCCCGGCTCGGAAATATACGGCGGTTTCGCCAATACGTGGGACTACGGGCCGCTGGGCGTCGCGCTGAAAAATAATGTTAAAAATGCGTGGTGGAAAAAATTCATACAGGAAAGCCCGTATAATGTGGGGGTGGATTGCGCAATCTTAATGAATCCGTCTGTTTGGGAAGCATCGGGGCATGTCGGCGGGTTCAGCGACCCGCTTATGGACTGCCGCTCCTGCAAAGAGCGTTTTCGCGCCGACAAACTCATCGAAGACCACAAAGGCGACGGTGCCGACGGTTGGTCGAACGAGAAAATGAAGGCATATATCGACGAAAATAAACTCCCCTGCCCCAAATGCGGCAAACACGATTTCACCGACATCCGCCAGTTTAATATGATGTTCAAAACATTCGCCGGCGTAACCGAAGATAAGCAAACAACGGTGTATCTCCGCCCGGAAACCGCGCAGGGTATTTTTGTGAACTTCAAAAACGTGCAACGCACAACACGCAAAAAAATCCCGTTCGGAATCGGGCAGGTCGGGCATTCATTCCGAAACGAAATCACGCCGGGCAATTTCACTTTCCGCACACGGGAATTTGAGCAAATGGAGCTTGAATTTTTCTGCGAACCCGGCACCGACCTCGAATGGTTCGAATATTGGCGGCAATTTTGTATCGACTGGCTGCACGGGCTTAACATGCCGGCGGAATCGTTGCGCATTCGCGACCACGGCGCGGAAGAGCTGTCATTCTATTCGAAGGCGACAACGGACATCGAATATCGCTTCCCCTTCGGATGGGGCGAACTGTGGGGCATTGCCGACCGCACGGATTACGACCTCAAGCAGCACATGGAGCATTCCGGCGAAGACATGCACTACATCGACACAAACGACACCACGAAACGCTTCATTCCCTACTGCGTTGAGCCGTCGCTCGGACTTACGCGCATGACGCTTGCATTCCTGTGCGAAGCCTATGACGAAGAAGAACTCGGTACACCCGAAAAACCCGATTCGCGCACGGTTTTGCGCTTTCATCCCGCTCTCGCGCCTATCAAAGCGGCGGTTCTTCCGCTTTCGAAAAAGCTCACCGAACCCGCCGAAAAAATTTACGGCGATTTGTGCAAGCATTTCGCCTGCGATTTTGACGACACCGGCTCTATCGGCAAACGCTATCGCCGCCAAGACGAAATCGGCACACCGTTCTGCATAACCTACGACTTCGATTCCGAAACCGACAACGCCGTTACCGTCCGCCATCGCGACTCTATGGAGCAAGAGCGCGTTGCGATTTCCGGGCTTGCGGATTATTTTAAAGAAAAATTAACGTACTGATAAGGAGCATTCGCATGAAAACTCGAATGATTCGCATTAACGACGAAATCGCCCGCGTTACCGCCGACGTGATTCGCTCGGAGCTTTCCGACCCGCGCATCGGGCCGGTTGTAAGCGTTTTGGGCGCGGAAACAACGCAGGATTTAAAGCACTGCAAAATTCGCATAAGCATTTTCGGCAACGACGAAGAACAGGCGTCGCAAACGATGGAAGCTCTTACTCGTGCATCCGGGTTTATTCGGCGGCGCGTCGCAGAAATCGTAAACCTGCGCCAAACTCCCGAAATAAAATTCGTTTATGACGACTCCATCGAACACGGAATGCGTATGCGAAAGCTGATTGATGAAGTGAATCAATAGAGCAATTTGATTTTGCGTTGTCCGAAAACCCGCTTTGAGCTGTGTCGCATCGCAGGAAAATGGCGGCTTCAGGTCATTTCCGAGAAGCGACATATGCGAAAAGCCGGGGTTTCCGGAGGTCGCCCTGTCCGATAAAAAAACCGCGCATGTGCGTAATGCCATTAAGTTAAGGGCATTACGCACATGCGCGGTTTTTTAATGTTTAGGGGCTGCACGATTCCCGGAAAAATTCCAGGAAAATTTCCTGGAAAAATTCTCAGAACCATTCCGGATAACATGGTATGACGCCCGGGATATACTTGCCCTGCAACCGAGAAACAAAGCAGTCGTTTCTATGCCAAAGGACGTGTTTGCCATCAGGTAATAATCGCAGGCTGAAACAATTGAGCGCGAGGCGAGAACCGGCGGCTTCAGGCCGGTTTTTGACGACGCGCGAAATGATTTCAGACGCGATTTATTACTCAGGAAGGGGTTCGCCCTGAAACTGACCGCACCGCTCCGTGCCGAAGCCGCTGTATAGCGGTTGCACGTAATGCTATGCAACACCATGCTTCACCCGTACCACCGCAACACCACGCACCACCCCGCCGCATTGCATGAAAGGGGGAAGGAGCATTCGGACACGGCCGACCGAATGCACACC
>WQVC01000039.1 GCA_009781765.1 Defluviitaleaceae bacterium
ATATCGTAATACATTATAAACTGAACCGGATAATCAAAGTTTTTTATTTTATTTTCGTTGGACTTGATTCGTTGTACATTAGTTACACTTTCATTGTTCATACGACCTTCAATGTGATTCAGAATCCGTTGGTTTTTATCAATAGCGTATACAACGCGATTCCCCACGATTTTCGCCGCAGGCATAGTATAACGAGGCATACCGCAACCAAAATCCATAACATTCATGTCTTCTGACAAGCCGCATTCTTTAAGTGTCAGCAATGCTTCTCCTTGCTCCCAAGTGTTTATTTCATCAATAAATGAAACTGACATACATGCACCGCCTAATATAAATTATGTTCAGCCGATTGTTTGTTGTGTCAAATATCACAGCACAAGTACAACCGTACTCAAAAATAATTGTTTTCGCAAGCCACTTGACGAGCCTCTAATCACAATCAAAGTTTTTTTAATTACACAGGGCGTGTTCCTAATAATGCCCTCGGCTTTTCGGCTCTGAGGCTCTGACGGCTCGTTCAACATTGCGGTGTGCTCACAATAGCGTAACAAGCGTTCCGACGGTTAGCACCGCAAGTCCGAAAATGCTTCGCGGGCTGAATTTTTCGCGCAAAAAAATCGCCGCAAACGCCATCGTTACAACGATACTCAATTTATCAATCGGAACAACCCGCGACGCATCGCCCAACTGCAACGCACGATAAAAGAAAATCCACGATGCGCCGGTTGCAATACCCGAAAGCGTCAAAAAAATCCAACTCTTGCAACTAACGGCTTTGAGCATTTGCATCACGCCGCGAAATTTTCCGCCGGTCGCACTGCCGGGTTCTCCGTCGGCGTTCCCATTGCCCGATTGCCCGGCATCTGCACTGCCGGAAAACTCTGCGGCGTCCGAATTGCCGGGTTTTCCGTCGGCGTTCGCGCCGCCCGTTTTGCGTTCGGTTTTGACGTCCGAAAGAGTCATTGCGCAGGCAAGGGGCAAAACAATTGCCGTTCGAATCGCCGTCCAAAGCGTCGCGTCGATATCTGCCACACCGATTTTTCCGAAAATCGCAACAAGACTTGCAAAAACCGCCGCAAGCAGCGCGTAAAACGCGCCATGGACGCCGGGGGAAAATTTCGATTGCGACACGTTCTCTCGAAGCCGAACGCCGGGGTCAACTTCCGTTTGCGGCACGTTCTCCCGAAGCCGGGTTTCATCCTGCGAATTTACATCCGTTAAATTCGATATATCTTCCGGCGGCGCATCCTCCGGCGGTCGGCTCTCATCCGCCGGATTCGGCGCGACTTTCGCCTTCTTCACGGGCTTGAGCATCAAAAATGTCCCGAACGCCATCAGCCCCATGCCCATCGCCGTAAACCACCCCACCGGCTCGCCCAAAAATACGAACGCTAAAATCATGGTCAAAATGGTACTGCTTTTGTCGATGGGCATAATTTTGTTCACGTCGCCGAGCTTTAACGCGCGAAAACGAAACAACCACGCCGCGCCGGTTGCAAGCCCGGAAATTACAATAAAAAACCATGTCCCGGGCAATATATAAAAAATGCCGCCGGCAGAACCGACGACAAAAACCATAATCCATGCAAACACAAGCACGACTGCCGTGCGAACAGCAGTCGCCAAGTGAGAATCCACATCTTTAACGCCTATTTTTGCCGCAATTGTTGTCGCGCCGGCAAAAACCGCCGCCAAAACGGCGTAAACAAGCCACAACATCAGCGGGAAAAATATCTGAGCGGGTCAACATGGTTTCCGTTCAGGCGAATCTCAAAATGCAGGTGATTGCCCGTAGAACGTCCCGTTGTGCCGACATCGCCGATATGTTGCCCCCGTGTAACTCGCTGGCCGGCTGTAACGCGATTGCGCGTGTTATGCGCGTACATCGTGCTGTAACCGTCGGCGTGGTCGATAATAATCCAGTTGCCCCATCCCGCGCCCCATCCCGCAAAGCGCACAATGCCCGCTTCGGCGGCAAAAATATGCGTGCCGCCGGCGGCAGAAACGTCGATGCCGGTATGGAAATCCGTGCGGCGCGTGAACGGGTCTGCGCGATTACCGAAACGGCTCGAAATCGTGCCGGAAATCGCAAGCGGCCATGCGAAATCACTAAAACTGTTCAAATTCGACAACGCGGCGGCGCGTTCCGCCTCACGAGCGCGAGCCGCTTCCGCGCGACGACGCTCTTCCTCCTCGCGGCGAATCCGTGCGGCTTCCGCTTCCTCCGCGCGAACCCGCTCCCGAACAATCCCGAACTCAATATCTACCGCATGGGCTTCTTCTTCAATAACCGCGAGCCACTCCGCGTGTCGCGCGGCGTCTTCTTCAAGCGACGCAAAAAATATTCCCCGCTCAACAAGCTGATGTTCAATCGCAACAATCGCGACTTCCTGCTCCGCTTCAAGCTCGCGAATAAGCATCCGCGAACGATTCAGCTCGCTCAAATTTTCCTCCACGCGCCGCTCGGACGCTTCAAGCCCCGCAAGCAAATCGCGGTCAAATTGCGCGGCAACCTGAACAAATTCCCATCGCACAAAAAAATCCGCTATGGATTCCGCCTGAAAAAGCACTTCCAACAGCCCGACAGTTCCTTCTTCATACATGGCACGAAGCCGACCGCGCAAAATTTCCGATTGAGTATCGCGTTCCGTTCGCGCCGATTCGAGGTCTTCTTCCGCGTCGGCGATGCGAACTTCCGTTAAAAGCAAATGATGCCGAATCGCTTCCAACGCCTCGTTCGCGTCAACAATTGCTTGGTCGAGTGCCTGCATTTCAATAACAATCTGCGACATTTCATATTCCGTACCCGCCAGAATATTTTCTGCCTCGCTTACTCGTTGACCCGCCGCTTCGCGCTGACGCTCAAGTTCGCGAAGTTGTTCGCGCAAAGCCGGCGACGCCCCCGCCGTCGAAACGAAAATAACCGCGCTTAAAACCGCCAAAACAATTCTTTTCAATTTCATAGTCAGGTCGTGGGGGGAGAACCTTTTTTTACAAAAAAGGTCCTCCCCCCACACCCCCCTCTCCAAAAAATTTTATCAGGAAACGCGCAAAGCGCGTTTCCAAGCAGGGGTCAAGGGGATATCATCCCCTTGTGGGGTTCGGGGCAAAGCCCCGAGAATTTTTATTCTATTAACTATACCTTCAAGTGCTTTTTAACCGACGTAATTGACCCGAGCAAGCCGATAAGCACGCCCAAAATCAGCGAAAGCGGAAAAACGTACATGGTGATGTAATAGTCGGGCAGAAATTGAATTGCATCGTTGTTGAGAAGTTCGCCCATGGCGGAAACTAAGCGCGGATATGCGAGCAAGCAAAAAAATCCGGGAATTGCGCCGCCCAAAAGCCCGATAATTACGCCTTCGAGAACAAACGGCCACCGAACAAACCAGTCGGTCGCGCCAACGTACTTCATTATATTTATTTCGGTTTTGCGCACGTTTACCGTAATGCGGATTGTGTTTGTGATGATTATCACCGAAATTCCCGCCAAAATAAGAAGCAAAAACGCGGAAACCACCGTGATTATGCTTGTGATTGTTGACAACGTGCCGGCAAATTGGGCATGGCTGTGGATTTCCGCTACGCCGAAATGTTCGAGGTTCATAATTGCGCGCTCAACGTCGTCGTGGTAGCGGAGGTGCGTAAGCTCAACGATAAACGAATCGCGCAAAGGGTTTGCATAACCCTCCATGCCGCGAATATGCTGCTCGCCGATAGTTTCGCCCATCTGTTGCAGGGCTTCTTCCCGCGAAACAAATTCCAAATCGCGCACATGGGGAAGCTGCCGAATGCGATGCTCAAGGGCGACTTGGTCGGAGCGGCTCAAATTCTCGTCCATGCGAACCGCCATTCCCATTTGCGCTTCGAGTTGCCCCATAAAATGCTCCACGTTCGCGCCGATGATGAAAAAAATCGCCACAATAAATATGCTTGACGCAACCGCAAAAACCGACGCCATCGACATAAACTTATTGTAAATCACACTGCGAACCGCTTCATGGATATAGTATCTGATGGTGCGAAGTTTCATAGTCCGGTGCCACCCCTAATCTCATGCCGCCTGCGAGGGCGAAACCCTCTTGCGGCTTTTGATGGAATTTGATGAATCAGGTTTCATTTATGATGCTGCCCATGTCGGGAAAACCGGCCACGCCGAGGTCTTGCACGAGTTCGCCGTTTTTGAGCGCGATAACCCGCTTTTGCATGTCGTCAACGATGTCGTGGGCGTGAGTTGCGACAACAACCGTTGTTCCGCGGTCGTTTATGTCCTCAAGCAGCGTCATTATTTCCCATGCCGTGTCGGGGTCGAGGTTTCCCGTAGGTTCGTCGGCGATTAACAAAGGCGGCCGATTTACAATTGCGCGGGCAAGTGCCGTGCGTTGTTGCTCGCCGCCGGAAAGCTGATTCGGATACGCCTTGGCCTTCTTTTGCAGACCGACAAGTGCCAAAACCTGCGGCACCGCACGACGGATTTCCCGGTTTGATGCTTCAACAATTTGCATAGCGTACGCCACGTTTTCAAAAACGGTTTTATTTTTAAGCAGACGGAAGTCCTGAAAAACCACGCCCATTTTGCGGCGATAAAACGGCAGGTGTCGGCGTTTGATTGCGGTGATTTCCTGCCCGTCCACATAAATTTGCCCGCCCGTGGGGTCGATTTCTTTCAAAAGAAGCCGCACAAGGCTCGATTTTCCCGAGCCGGAAGTTCCCACAACAAACACAAACTCCCCTTTGTCGATAAATAAATCCAACTCGCAAAGCCCTCTTGCGCCGTTTTCGTATATCTTGCTAACCTTGCTGAACTCTATCATTACGCGCTCCTTTCGCAATAACTTACGTACCGGTCAACCATCAGCGTAATTTTAAATGTAATCGCATCGGTGAATTTTCGCAGGTCGAGCCGGGTGAGCTTTTGCAGCTTGTCCAGCCGGTAAATAAGCGTGTTTCTGTGAATAAACAACTCTCGCGCGGTTTCGGACACGTTGAGGTCGTTTTCGAAAAATTTTGTAATTGTAAAGAACATTTCCTCGTCGATGTCGTCGAGGGTGAAATCTTGCAGCATTTCGTTCAAAAAAACATGACACAGCGACAACGGCAACTGGTAAATCAGCCGCCCGATTCCGAGCTTTTCGAAATTTACGATTTGCTTTTCCGCTTCAAATATTTTTCCGACTTCGCGGGCGATTTTCGCTTCTTTGAAGGCGACGGACACATTTTTTAAATCCGACACAACCGCGCCGATTGCAACACATGCGCGGCTCATCGCTTCTGCCGAAAGCGTATCAACAATCGTTCGGGCGACGTGTTCAATTTCATCGGTGCCGTCGGTCGGCGTTAGTTCTTTTACCAAAATAATACCCGTTTCGTCAACCACCGTAACAAAATCTTTTTCGCTGTCGGGAAAAATTCCGCGCAAAATTTCAACAGTGCCGAAATTCGCCGCCGTTTCAACAAGATAAACAACCCGTCGCACCGCATTTTCGATATGCAATTTCTTTGCGCGGTCGTAAATGTCAACGGTTAAGAGATTGTCCAAAAGCAAATTTTTAATAAAATTGTCGCGGCTGAGGCGTTCTTCGTGAGTGGCGGAAACGGATTCGATATGAAACGCCGCCAATTTGCCCGCCCGAAAAGCCTCGTCGTCGCTGCCGCGTACAACAAGAACGTGTTCTCCCGGAATTTTAAACACGAGGTTTCCGTCGATTATTGCGTATTCCCGGTCGGCAAGGCCGGAGAAGTCGGATTTTTCATAAATTTCGATGTTTTTTTGCGTGACGCTTTTAAAGGTGTCGATTATATTTTGCAGAACGTTAGGCGAAACCAAGCTGACACCTCCGTGTTGCAAAATGCGCGAAAAAACCGCTGTAAAAGCCATTGTATCATAAAATTTAATATTTTCCACTGTTTCTTAACAATTTATTCATAATTTTTTATTCGCGATACATACTGATTTTCAACACTCTCATACTCGCAAAAAAAAACGCCGAAATCAAGGATTTCGACGTTTTTTTCGTGCAGTGAAAAACTGCGGTACAGTTGAAATAGCGAAGCGATGGCGTATTTCCGGCTACACGCCGCCTCTCCACGGAACATCGCCTGTATATATCGTGATTGCATCAATGCGGGCGGCTTGCGGCAACGCCCTTGCCGCGACTGTCGGCATTTGCCTCGTGAAGCGAACCAAATTCCACTCGTCGTACCAATCCACATCGAAGCCCAAAACTTCACCAATGGTACGTATGGGCAAAAATGTACGGGCGTCGATTAAAACCGGCATAACCGGATTCCCCTGCAAATCGCCCGCGAGGGGAAGCGATTGACGGCTCACCTCAACACCGTCCTCGTAATAAATCGTCAAAAAATACGGATTGTCGATTGCAAATTTAAATCTGCGTTCATCGTCGTAAATTACAGCGGTGCGCGTCTCGTCAATCCAATAAATGTTAAGCTCCATGTATCGGGTGAGAAAAGCCACAGGCGCAACGATTCTTCCGTGCAGATTTTGCGGCGGCGGGTCGGATTGAGCCAACAGCATTCCGTCAACCATTATGTGTATGCTGTTCGGGTCTTGGGGAATTAAGTCGATAACGATATCGGGTACGGGGCTGTTTAAATCTAATACCAATCCGACTACGGGTGTTTCCGCAACGCTTATTCTGTACACATCGCGGGGCAATACAAATTGGAACGGTTCGGAGGCGTTGCCTTGGGTGAGTATTTTTGTTTCAACAAGCTCGCCGTCGCTTACCCTGAAAACCTGTACAGTGACGGCGGGGAAATTTTCGTAGTTGCGCAATTTCATATTGAGAACGCGGCGGGGAATGTATTGCATCGGCTGACGACCGTTTGTAAGGTCTAAACCGGATGCAACATACATTACGGGTGACGCGGCGCATAATACCGGGAAATATTGATTTGTACCGTAAACGTCTACGGTTATGCTTATGTCTTGGTTTGTATGGGTGAGGATAATATCGCGGACTTGCGCACCGGTAAGGGTCGGGTCTAAGCCCCATACCATAGCCGCTACACCGGCTACATGCGGTGCGGCTGCGGATGTTCCGCCGAAGGTGCCGTATTCGCGGATGTCAGGAAAATCCCCGCCCTCGTTCATGTCGCGGCGGCGGAAGGTGTAGTAGTTGCCGGGGGTGTTGATAAGTGCTTCCGTGATTTCGTCACGCGGGGTATCTCTCGGGAAGCCTGTGGTAACAGTCCCCTCACCGGGAGCAAAGATGTCAACCCCTGCTCCTATTTGGCTTGTATGACGCGCCCTGAAATCGTACATTCCTTCATGGATATACTGCTCCATATTCCCGACGGTAATTACTCTGGCGGCAAGTAAAGGGTGACTGTCAGCGATGTCTGAAATCATTATATTATACCTTGCGTCAACCCAACCATTACCATCGTTGTTTGAACGATTGCCGGCGCATTGAACGAATACAAAGTCAACAGGTACGACTTCACCGTCAACAGTTGTCCTCCCATTCCTTAAGACACCTTCCAAATGGTTGGCTATGGCAGTATTCATTGCACGATTTGCGGGGGGGATTCCGTTGAAAGTATGCGTATTGTTGGGGAGCACAGCACTTCTGTACATGCTCATGTTGATTACTCTTACATCATAGGAAAGCAATGTGTCAATTCCATAATGATTGCGCATTCTGTGCGGAAGGGAATCCCCGAATCGGGCGAATGCATATAAATTACTGTTCCAAGCAAGCCCGGCGACGCCTAATGCCTCGACATCACTATCGTAGTCGAAAGGAGATGTTGCCGTAGCACCAATAATACCGGCAACAGCAGTGCCGTGGTTCACGTGCCGAGCCAAATCACTTCTGCTGCTGTCCCACGGATTGTTATTCATAGGCGGGATGCTGAAATTTACATCTTCGTGCAAGACAAAATAGCTGTCAATTACTCCGACGTTTACAGGGTTCATTAAATCATTAAACGCCCACGCAAAAGGCGCGTTAATGGCTTCCATAGTCCAATTTAATCCGCCGACTTCGCCCCGTAAAAAATCTTCCCATTCATCCGCCCATAACTCGTCGCGAGGCATTACAACGGATGCATCCGGATTTTGGCGGATAAAGTTTTCACGTATAAACGGGAGTGTTGCGGAAATCGACAACCACGACAAATCCGTTGCAGACTCAAACCATGCCCGATAAACCAAATCGTTTGCGTTCATATAATTTAACAGGGAAATCATCTCATCCTCTGTTATGATGTCAGGGAAATGCAGAGTATAAGCGTGATTGTTTCGCCAATCAGGCAAAGGCGAATAGGAATCAATGTATCCGCCAATGTCTGAAACCATTTCGCTAATATATGATTGCGAGATTTCAGAGCTTGCCTCAATACCTATCATCCCAAAAACAAACCCCATACCCGGAAACCTTACAAATTCCACATAATCCTCAAATGCATGTATCCGCGGGTTTTCCCTAAACAAATGCAATGTTTCCGCCGTAAAAGATGTGCCGTGCGGGAGGAGGAGCGGGATGTCAAAACCACGTCCTCTTAAGTAGTAATGCAAGTTGTACATATCCGTCGCTGTTCTTGCATCGTAAAAATGGAAGTAGTACATGGCAAATTCACCAAAATCAAGATGCGAATCTATATATCCTCCAAGCTCGGTTATTATTTCTTCAACATATGAATACGACATGTCGGCAGGAGGTTCTGCCATTATAATCCCAAACAAATGCGGCTCATCCCCGAATGCTGCTACTACAGGTTCAAAAAATTCATAAATCCGCTCATTTATCACGTTGCTTTCCGCTTCCGGTAAATAACCAATAACTAACTCTGTTATATGATTAAGCCCGACCGAATAAACCAACTCATGCGCATAAAGCATGTCGGCTAAATCTCTAAGCTCATATTCCGTAGTGCCGGGGAAATACAACTGATAAATTCGGGGTACTTCCAAAAACCCTACAATCTCCCCGCCATGCTCTGCCGCAAGTGCTTCTATTTCGCGATATAAAACAAACCGCTCCGCAAAAACAATCAACTCGCCACGAATAAATTGCACGTGGTAAGGGTAGTACACCGTTGACGTGACAACAGCATCCATGGACTCCGGTTCTCGAATAAACCGCGCCGGCACAAGAGCCCTTGACGGCGGGTTACTCGCTTGCCCGGGGTACGCACCGGCAGAAGTAAAATTAAACGTTAAAGTTGCGGGTTCGTTCGGTACTACGTACGTGAATATGGTGTTAAAGTCGCAGGTCGAGTTAATTGTGCCTACAGAGGCAAAACGCTCCTGCAAAAAATGTCCCCTGTCGGGAATTGATAACAACGTAATCAGCTCGCCGGAGCTGAAATCGGCTGCTTCGGTAAACACCGTCCCGTAATCGTTTGTAAGGATAACGAGGTGCGGGTCGAGGTAATCACCGCCGCCGTTACCGCCGCCCACGTTGTTGCCGTTTCCGGGACTGCCGCTTCCTCCTCCGTTGTTTCCGCCATTGCCACCGCCGCCGTTATTGCCGCCTCCGTTGCCTCCACCGTTGCCCCCTCCGTTACCGTTACCCGGTGTTTCGGGAATCCAATCCGGCCATCCGCCGTAGGGTACGGCAACACGCTCGAAAACTACCACGTTTTCAATGCTCACGCTCGTCCCCGGCGAGGTTGTGCCGCTCATACCGAGGTGAAGTTCCTGCCCGTAGTGCCAAACGCGATGTTCGCCGGGAGTATATGTGAAAAGCGCGGAAGAGGATGTTGTTTGCACAACTTTCCCTATGTCAACCGCGCTTATGTATGCGCCCCCGGATATATCAAACTCAACATCCCAACCTTGAATAATTCTGCTTGTTGTACTTACAAGAACAATCGCGTGACGAAGTTGCCCCGGACCCCACTCCGAGTGAACGCGAACGTCGAGCGTGTAGTCATCCGTGGGCAAAACACGACGTTCCGCACGAGCCAACCGAACATCTGTCGGAATCGGTACAACTCCGTTGTGCGTCCCGTATAACCATATCGAAACATAGCCGCCAACCGGGACGGGCGCGTTGTGGCAGAGGTATCCGAGTGTGGTTTCGCTCAGACCTTGATATGCAACAATTCCGCCGTTTTGGAAGCTCTCACCGAGTCCCAACGGGCGATTCACGCTTAAAACCCATTCGTAAAGCGGTGTTGTGCCGGTGTTGATAATGCGAAGCTCTGCGTTGTAGCCGGTGTTCCACGCGCTGTTTAAGCGAAATTCGACTGTCGCGCCGTCTGCTGCGAAGGTGTGGACGCTTCCCGTCGTTGCTGTTGCGTTTGCCGCCGCGTTTGCTGTCGTTGTCGCACGTGCTGTCGCCGCATTTGCATTTGCTCTTTCCGCTGCAAATACCTGCGTCGGCAACAATGAAAGCACCATTGTGACAACAAGAAAAAGTGCGAGTTGCTTTTTGAGTGACTTAAAAGTTTTCATAACCCATCCTCCTGTGATTTGATGTTGTAGTATGCATTGCATGGCTTATTAGCATTCTAGCAATAAGTTCTATATTTTGTCAAATATTATCCGCGCGTGTCGAATTTTCGAGAATTTTACCCGAAACACACAGGATATTCTTCGGCTTTCGATACAAAAAAACGACCGGCTCTCCCGAAAATTTCGAGAAAGCCGGTCGTCGGCAAACCTGTCCGAGAACCTGCAATCCTCGGCTTTTAACCCTCGTCAAACATGCTTTCCGGTAACAAGATAATGCACGGATATGTCGAGAACTTTACTCAGCAACAGGATTCGGTAATTCGTAAAACCGCGATGCCCGCGCTCAACCATCCCCAAAAAACCCGGCGTTATGTCCATTTGTTGTGCAAGTTCTTTGATTGTCATGTTCTTGCTTTTACGCAGTTGCCTTATACGCGCCCCTACTTTGCGGCGAAGCTCCGCGCCTTCTTCCTCTCGCACCTTTCGACGGATTGCCGTTGCTTTTTTCACAAAAATCAGCACCTTTCAAAAAATTCCGCATGAGGCGGGCAAAAAACTTTAACACGCCCCGCCTCATGCGGAAATAAAAAAACCCGAAGGGACGGCAAAAAATCTGCCATCACCCGCGAGCTTGATATGTACAAAACTGACATACACAAACTGAGACTTGCCTCAAACTAAGGAAGCAAAGCAACACAAACTCCGCACAAAAATGCCGCGCACGAAAACCTGACCAAAACCCCCGCACAAACAAGAGTCCGGTTGAGTCCGCAAGTATCCGCAAGTATCTGCAAGTATCTGCAAGTATCCGATTGAAGAAACCGGCGAGCCGTGTTAAACTTCTGCCTACCATAATGAGAGGCTTTTGCCTTGGGCGCAGGTGATGGAGTTGGTTAATCTCCTGCTGTCCGCTGTTGAGGTGTTACAGCACTTCAACAGCCGTTATGGTTTTTTATTTCTCCCGGATTTTAGCATAACATTTTGAAAACTGCAAACTTTTGCGATACAGCAGTTTTGCAGATTTTCCGCGCTATAGTGAATCAATTTGATTTGCGTCCCGTCGGCATTAAGTGCATTGCGGTGAGCGACCGGCTCTCCCGAAAATTTCGAGAAAGCACGAACGCCTTTGCCGACTCGACATGTAACCGGTCGGTTATGTAACGAACGTGATGAGAAGCCCGTTCAGGTTTCGCCGAAAAGTGCGTTGAAACTCACATTTTTCGACTCGCCTTCACAGTTCTCACCGGCGTTCGCTGTGTATGTGTTTTATTTGCTTCGTTTTTTCTAAGTAAACCGAAGTCCCGGGAGCTTCGGTGGTGCAGAGCTTGCACTCTGCGTTGCCGCTACATATAAAAGGTGCGCACGTGGGCGTCAACATTCGGTCGGCCGTGTCCGAACGGGTCTGCCCGCTTTCATATACTGCGGCGGGTGTTGCTGTGGTACAGGTGTTGCGGTGGTACGGGTGTTGCGTGATGGTACGATGTTGCGGTGTTACACGATGTTACATACAACCGTTATACAGCGGCTTCGGCACGGCTCGGTGCGGTCAGTTTCAGGGCGAACCCCTTCCTGAGATGGCAAACACGTCCTTTGGCATAGAAGCGACCGTTAATGTCTCGGTTGCAGGGCAAGTATACTTCAACTTTCATACGGTGTTATCCGGAACGGTTCTGAGAATTTTTCCCGGAAATTTTCCTGGAATCGTTCCGGGAATTTTTCTTGGAATCGCTCCCGGTTACCTACCGGAGCAATTCCACATTAAATGAGGCTCATCAACGCATTTTTTCAGCGCAGATGAGCCTCATTTTCAATCAGAATTACTGTATTACCCCCGAAATCCCTCAAGCCTTTCGCGCTTAAACGCCGCGAATCTCCCCTCCCCTATCGCCTCGCGGCATTCGCGCATGAGGTTGTTATAAAAAAATAAATTATGCATAACGGCAAGCCGCATTCCCAAAATTTCCTTCGCCTTAAAAAGATGCCGAATATACGCGCGCGTGTGGGTGCGGCAAACCTCGCAGGCGCAGTTCGGGTCGAGGGGGCTTTCGTCGCGAGCGAAACGGGCGTTGAACAAATTCAACTTGCCCTGCGACGTAAAAACATGCCCGTGCCGCCCGTTTCGCGCGGGCAAAACGCAGTCGAAAAAATCCACGCCGCGTTCAATTGCTTCAAGCAAATTTTCCGGCGTGCCTACGCCCATCAGGTACGTCGGCTTGTTTCGCGGCAAATGCGGAACGGTTGCATCCAAAATGCGATACATTTCCTCGGCGGGTTCGCCGACGGCAAGCCCGCCCAACGCATAACCGTCGAGGTCGATTTGCGCGATTTCCTTTGCGTGTTCAACGCGCATATCAGCAAAAACGCCGCCCTGATTGATGCCAAACAGTGCGCCCGGCGCACGGCGGACACCGGGGACGCATGTCGGCAGCAACGCATTCTCTCGAAGCCGGTCAATTCTTTCCTTGCTTCGCAAAAGCCATCGCGTTGTTCGCGCAACGGAATCGCGCATGTACTCGCGCGTGGCCGGAAACGGCGGGCATTCGTCAAACGCCATAACAATTGTCGCGCCGAGCGCGGCTTGAATATCCATGCTTTCTTCGGGTCCCATAAAAATTTTGCGCCCGTCGATATGCGACGCAAAATAAACGCCTTCTTCCTTAATTTTGCGCAACGCCCCGAGCGAAAACACCTGAAATCCGCCCGAATCCGTTAAAACCGGCCCGTCCCACGCCATAAATTTGCGCAGTCCGCCCATATCGCGAATAACGTCTTCGCCGGGTCGCAAGTGCAAATGATACGTATTGCACAGAGCGACAATACATCCCGCCGCCCGCAAATCCGCCGCACTGAGACCGCCTTTAATTGCCGCCGCCGTTGCCACGTTCATAAAAACCGGCGTGTCGATAACGCCGTGAGGAGTGTGAAGCGTCGCCCGTTTGGCGAGTCCGTCTGTTGCCGAAATTTTATACATTGTCGCTCTCCGCACTACCCCCTCGGTTTTGCGCAGTTGGTGCAAAAATTACCTGTATTCGACGTGCTGCATTCACATGTCCAAGCGGTGGGAGGGGCGGGTTTTGCGCAGTTTTGGCAAAAGTTGCCCGCGTTAGATGTTCCGCATTCGCATGTCCAACCCGCCGGAGCGACCGGCTTGGGCTTTGCGCAATTTTGACAAAAGTTGCCCGCGTTCGATGTTCCGCAATCGCATGTCCATCCGGCGGCGGGAGGCGGAGCTTGCATTTGCTGCGCCTGTTGCATTTGCTGTTGTTGCCCCATTTGAAAGAGCTGATTCGCATTCATGCCGCCGGTTTGCTGCGCCATGCCCATTCCCATAAGCCCCATCATCGCGCCGGTACCTTCGTTGCCCGCCGCAAGACGCATCGCGTCGGCCTGAGCGTCAACAAGTGCCGCGCCCGCCATGTTGGCATTGCGGAAAACGGATTGACGTTGCAATTGCTTAATCATTTCCTCGTCTTCCGGCGGAAGCGAAACGGAGTTAATCGCGATAGATACAACGGAAAATCCGCGAAGCCGCCCCCATTTTTCCGACAACGCCTCGTTTAACGCTTCGGAAAGCCGTCCTGTTTCGCCGGGCAGCGCGCTGGGGCGAATGCCCAACGCCGAAAGTTTTGCAAATGAAGGTTGAAGCGCGCTTAAAAATTCCGACTTCATTTGCGATTCGATACGGTCGCGAGTGTAGTCGCCTTCGATATTTGCGGCAACGTTCGTGTAAAAAAGAATAGGGTTCGTGAGGCGGAACGAATACATGCCGTTGCATCGCACCGAAACGTCGATGTCAAGCCCGATATTTTGGTCAACAACACGAAACGGAATCGCCGTTGCCGTGCCGAATTTATTATTCTTGAGTTCTTTCGTGTTGAAATAGTACACGCGCATAACCCGCGCGATGTCGCCGCCGAAAGAAAATCGCTTCATCATTTCCTTAAATGTATTAACGATGCTGTCGCCCAAATTGCCGGCAAAAATGCTCGGCATAGAGCTTTGGTCGTAAATGTATTCGCCGGGTTCGGCGCAAACGTCCATGACTTTGCCTTGGTCAACAATAACCATGCACTGTCCGTCGGCAACGGCAATGCGGCTTCCGTTTGAAACAACGTCGTCACTGCCGCGATTGCGCGATTTTTCGTTCACACGACGAAACGCTCTGCGCATAATTACCGTTTCCGGCATTGCGTCCATGTAGAAAAAGTCGAGCCACTGGTCGGCCAAAGTGCCGCCCGCCGCCGCTCCCGCCGCGCCGATAACGGTGTTCATTCCGCCGACAGCCGCGCCGGCCGTGCCTTCAAGAGCAGCACCCGCCGCATTCCACGCTCCGCCGATTAAATTTCCTGCTGCACGAATAAGTCCCATATGTATTCCTCCTGCAAAAAAAAATGCCTTTCACGGCAGAGTTTTCAGCACTCCGCTGCAAAGCATTTTACGGGGTGCGGGGCGGAGTGTCAAGGAAACTTGCAGTCACCCCGAATGAGTTTTATAATCCGATAAATTATTTATGCGAAATATTTCAGAGCGGAGGCATCAATATAAATACGATAAAATCAAACTTGCGAAAATTTTACAACGCCGATGCAGCAGGGCGCAACGACCGCGAACAGGATGATTTTAAAATCGCGCATCGCGAAGCGTTTTGTAATTTGATTTCGGGCGAAGGCAAGAAAACGCTTCTTGAACTTGGCGCAGGACCGGGGCATGACAGCAAGTTTTTCGCCGAGCGCGGCTTAGAGGTTACGGCGATTGATTTGTCGCCGGAGATGGTTCGGCTCTGCAAGGAAAAAGGCATCGACGCCCGCGAAGCAGATTTTTATAATCTCGCAGAGCTTGGCAAAAAATTCGACTGCGTGTGGGCGATGAACAGTTTATTGCACGTGCCTAAAACAGATTTGCGCGAAGTCTTGCAGGGAATTTTCGACGTGCTTAACCCCGGCGGCTTCTTTTACATGGGCGTATGGGGCGGCAGAGATTCCGAACACATATACACGCTCGGCGAAGTTTGCGAAACGCCGCGATTTTTTTCGTTTTTTACGCAGGAAAAATTGCGCGACGAATTGCAAAGCGTCTTTAACATTCTCTCGTTCGAAGAAATTGACAATGCACGAGACGGCACGGCTTTTCAGTCGATTGTCATGCGGAGGTTTACATGAACAAAATCCGATTGCGTTTTTCAAAATTCGGTACGCTTGCCTTTATCGGGCATCTTGATTTTTTGCGCGTGTTTCAGCAGACGATTCGCCGCGCCGCGTTGCCCGCAGCGTTTTCGCAAGGGTTCAACCCGCATTTGCTGCTTTCGTTTGCATTGCCGCTTCCTCTCGGCATGGAAAGTGCGAACGATTACGTTGATTTAACTCTTGCGGAGGACATGCCCTGCGACGAAATCGCCGTTCGGCTCAACTCAGCCGCGCCGAACGGTTTAGTCATACACGCGGCGTATCCCGCTTCCGATAAGGCGGCGAGCGTTGTTGTTGCGGCCGATTATGTGATTACGACTGCGGGGGCTCCGCCCCCACACCCCCGCAAGGGGAGCAATGCTCCCCTTGACCCCGATATTGAAACCGCGTTTCACGCGGTTTCGGAAAAAGTTTCCGAGCGCATGGCGGAAATTTTGCGGGCGAAAGAAATTATCGTACCGAAAAAAACGAAAAAAGGCGTTCGCGACACGGATATTCGCGGAGATATATTCGGGCTTGAAATGCGAACCGGCACGGAGATGAGTTTCGGCTTCGAGGGAATGTGCAGCAACGTACATGCGCCCCCGGCGTTCGGCTTCGAGGGAATGTGTTGCGACTCACATGCTCCCCCGGCGATGCACTTGCGGCTTGCGGCGGGCAGTGCGCGGTTTTTGAATCCGCTGATTGTTGCGGAGCTTCTTCTCGGGGAAAAGCCGTGTGTGTCGGCGATTACGCGGGTCGAACTGTATCGCGACGGCGAAACCGGATTGGTGCGGCTGTAGGACTATGGATTCGCATTGTTACAGCAAATCAAATTGATTCACTACAGGAGTGACCGAATTGCAAATCGTGAGGCTGCTTGTTAAGGCGACGGATGAACACACTTTCATTGCGCTTGCGGAGGGCGATACGCTTGTTGAGCTGTTTATCGAACCGCCGACAGGCAGCGAACCGGGGTCGTGGGTAGGGCGAATTGTCGTGGGGCGAGTGAAGACGATTCTGCCCGGCGGGTTCGCCTTTGTTGACGTCGGCGCGAAAAAAAATGCGTTTATGAATTTGCGGCCGGGTCACGGGCTTAAAGCCGGCGACGCCGTTCTTGTGCAGGTTGAAAAGGATGCAACCGGCACAAAAGGTATGTACGTGGGGCGCGAAATTACGCTGCGGGGACGGCTTGTTGTCGTCACGAAAGGGCATTCGCCCGCCGTCGGCGTGTCAAATAAAATCACCAACGAAAAAGAAGCGCGGCGGCTCAGAAAAATTGTGCGCAAAAATTTGCCTGCCGGTTTCGGGGCGATTATTCGCACGAACGCGCAAAATGCGACGGCGGAATCCGTCGCCGACGAGGTGACAACGCTTTCGGCGCGGCTCGCGGATATTTTCGCCCGTGCGGAATTTCTTCGGCCGCCTGCTTTTCCCGCGCAGGAAGCCTCGTTTTTTGCCGGCATTCTTTCCGACCTCCCCGCTCCGGACGAAATAATTATCGACGCGCCGGAAGAGTGCTTCCCGCGCGAGGAAATCACCTTGCCCGGCGTTGAAGTTCGGTACGAAAAGGTTTCCGTTAAAAAGCAAATTCGCGCCGCGCTCGAAAAAGAAGTACGCCTGCCCTGCGGCGGATTTATCACAATCGAGCGCACCGAGGCTTGCGTCGTTATCGACGTAAACACCGGCGGAAATGTAGGAAAAATCAACTACGCCCAAGCCGTGCGCGACACAAATATCGAAGCGGCGCGAGCGATTGCCGCGCAAATTCGCTTGCGAAATCTTTCGGGCATAATTTTGGCGGATTTCATCGACATGTCCTCCAACGATGACAAGGCCGCCGTTCTTGCCGCGCTTGCCGATGCAATAAAAAGCGACCGCATCAAGGTTGAAATTGCCGGCTTCGCGGGACTGGGAATGGTGTTGCTCACGCGCCGAAGAACTCGCCCGCCCATTGCGGAAATTTTGCAAGCCCCCTGCGAACACTGCGACGGCACGGGGCAGAGGAGGGTGTGATAAATTTTTAATAATTGATTAAGACCTCAGGGGCTTCGCCCCCGAACCCCCACGAACTTTTTGAAAAAAGTTCGACAAAAACTTATTAAAACCGCGCATTCGCGCGGTTTTTTTTGTGAACATCGCGGCTGACAGGCTTGACGCGCCCGGCTTCGAGGGAATGTGTCGCAGCCGACTCTTGCCCCCGGCGTCCAATATGCGCTTGGCGCATTAGCGGGCGTAGGCGAACCAAAATCCGAGCACAACAAGCACCGACGCAAGTAAAAATCCCCACCAAGGCATCAAAAATTGAATAAACATTCCCACGCCTATAAAAAATAAAACTGTGCCGAGCGAATGCTGCCGGCATCTGTGTCTGCATTTCATAACGCGCCTCCTTGTCCTTAATAGTTTATTCTATGTAAAAGCCCCCTTTTATTGCCTGTCCCTTTGTGTTAAAATCGGCAAAACGCGAATCAAGGGTAGGAAATAACCCCTCGCCTATGCCTTGTCGCGAACGCACTTGGGCAGCCCGTTCAGGCTTCGTCGGAAAATGCGCAGAAACCCGCATTTCCCGCCTCACCTTCACGGTGCTCACCGGCGTTCGCTATTGTAAGCGGCTCGCTCAATGTCTTTTTTTCGGGAAAAGCATCCGAAAAAAGACCGGTCGCTCGCCACAAGGCATTTGCGGCGAGGGGTTATTTTGAACTCTTAATTCGCGTTCAAAATATAAATGAAAGCAGGCGGTACAATGGTAAAAGTAGGAATTAACGGCTTCGGACGCATCGGACGTTTGGCGTTTCGTTACGCAAGCAAACTGGACGACGTAGAAGTTGTTGCAATCAACGACCCCGGCATAGACCCCGAATACATGGCGTATATGCTCAAGTATGACTCCACCCACGGCGGCTTCCCCGGCGATGTTAAATCAGAAGGCGGCAAGCTGATTGTAAATGGCAAGCCGATTTCGCTGTACGCCGAATTTAAGCCGGAGAACATCAAATGGGCGGAAGCCGGCGCAGAATATGTACTTGAATGCTCAGGCTTTTTCCTCACGCAGGAATCTGCGCAAGCGCACATCAACGGCGGCGCGAAGAAAGTAATTCTTTCCGCACCCGCAAAAGATGATACCCCCACGTTCGTAATGGGCGTAAACCACGAAAAATATACGGCCGACCTTAACATCGTGTCGAACGCGAGTTGCACGACGAACTGCCTTGCGCCTCTTGCGAAAGTAATTAACGATAATTTCGGCATAACCGAAGGTTTGATGACAACGGTTCACGCGACGACCGCGACCCAAAAAACCGTTGACGGCCCCTCCGCAAAAGACTGGCGCGGCGGACGCGCAGCTGCGGCGAACATTATTCCGTCAAGCACCGGCGCGGCGAAAGCTGTAGGGCTTGTTTTGCCCGAGCTTAAAGGCAAGCTGACGGGCATGGCGTTCCGCGTTCCCACAACAAACGTATCCGTGGTTGACCTTACGGTTCGTCTTGCAAAGCCCGCTACCTACGACCAAATCAAAGCGGCGGTTAAATCCGCAAGCGAAGGCGCGTTAAAAGGCATCATCGGCTACACCGAAGACGCTGTCGTTTCAACCGACTTCTTGGGCGAATCCTGCACAAGCGTATTTGACGCTTCCGCCGGTATCGCTCTTAACGACAACTTCGTGAAGCTCGTATCGTGGTACGATAACGAGTGGGGATATTCCTGCAAATTGATTGACCTCATGCGTCACATGAAAAAAGTCAGCGGGTAAGAAAAGAGCGGGCTTGATATTTACAAATAATACGCAAAATAAAAAACCGCGATAAATCTTCGCGGTTTTTTTGTGCGTAAAGTCAAATTCACAACAAAATGGGAACAAACGAAACCCGGTCGCATTGACGCGGTATGAATAACCCTGTACTATGTATGCACAAATAAGGATTAAAAACAGGAGGTTTTAAAATGTCACAAACAACTGCAAAACAAGCAACTACAATCAACGTGAGGGTAGACAGCGACATAAAACACGACCTTGAAATTTTGCTCGACAAGTTGGGAATGAATGTTTCTGTTGTGGTTAATATGTTTTTTCGGCAAATGCTCATGGACGAAGCCCTGCCTTTTCAGCCCAAAGTCAGACATAAGCGTTTAACGACGGAAGAACGCTTAAAGAATTACGGCGGCGATTACAAAACCGAAGAATGGGACACGGGCGAACCCGTCGGCAGAGAGGTGTTCTGATGGCGTATGCACCGAAACAAGGCGATATAATCAAAATGAATTTCGACCCAACCAAAGGACACGAACAACAGGGGCAAAGACCCGCCGTGATTGTAAGCAACGCCGCATATAATCACTTTGCCTGCGGCGTGGCTATGGTATGCCCGATAACCAATACGGACAGGGGTGTCCCGGTACATCCGAGGCTGGACAGCAGAACCAAAACAACAGGCGTTATAATGACAGACCAAGTAAAAGCCCTTGACTTAACAGTGCGAAACGTTGAATTTATCGAGCAACTGCCGCTTGATATTTTAGCTGAGGTTTGCAACATAGTAAGCGGCTATTCGGAACCGGACAAACGGCACAGCAGATAAAAAGCCTTCTCTCAGGCTTCAATCGCTCTTATTGTTATAAAAATCACTCCCGGGGAGAAAAATACACGGAGACGGGACGCAGCGCGAGTATTCTGCGCCCGCCGTCCGAGGAAACAAAAAAGCCCGCAGGGACGGCAAAAAATCTGCCACCACCTGCGAGCTTGGTATGCAAACAAGCTAAGGACATGCCTCTATCACGCAAACATGGCTTGCTGTAAACTCAAAAAAAGCACCTTGCATACAAACGCTGCAAAGGATATACTATGTTTATCCCAAATAAATGAGGTGTCTGTTTATGACAACAGCAATTGTAAAATGGGGCAATTCGCGGGGAATAAGGATTCCTAAGCCGTTCCTTGAAAATCTTGGCTTGAAAGAGAATGACACAGTGGATATTCTCACCGAAAACAATCGCATTATAATTCAAAAATCTTCAAACGTACCGCACAAAACAACAAGGCAACGGTTTGAAGATTTTTACGGCAAAGATTTTGAAAGCATATTGAAGGAACACCCTTACGGATTTGAGGAATCAGACACGGGCGAACCCGTAGGGAGAGAAATATGGTAAAACAAGGCGATATTATACAGTTAAATTTCAATCCGCAAACAGGGCATGAACAAAACAGACCCGCTTTAGTAATAAGCAATGAAGATTTTTCCCGCATTACGCGAACGGCGGCAATGGTTTGCCCTATAACGCGAACAAACAAGCGATTTCCTTTCCATATAAGCCTTGACGACAGAACGACCACAGCGGGAGTTATTTTGTGCGACCAAGCGAAAATAATGGACATTCACGCACGAAATTATGAATTTATCGAACCGGCCCCAACAGATATTGTTTTGGAAGTGATTGATATCGTCGCGGGGTTTATTGCAAAGTTACAATAGAGCAAAAAGCCGCTTGACTTCGACCGTTCGGGGCTTCTTACGCTATCAATCTCGACGTACAAGCCTGCCGAAAAAGCCGTCTCTCAGGCTTCATTTTCCGACTCTGCATTTTCCAACGTTGACCCGTGCTTAATTTCGGTCAGGTTCAGGCTTTCAAACTCTTTCCCGGTAATAATGCAGTGTATGGACACGTTAAAAATTTCATGCAGTTTCAGGTAGTTGTATACGGTCATGTCGCGGCCGCCGAATTCAATCATCCTCAAAGAACTCGCGCGTATATTCATTTGCTTTGCGAGGTCTTTCACCGGCATATTGTTCGCTTTGCGTAATGCTTTTACTCGGTCGCCTGTTTCATAGCGCAGTAACATCTCGTCTATAATCGCTCTTATTGTTATAAAAATCACTCCCGGGGAGAAAAATACACGGAGACGGGACGCAGCGCGAGTATTCTGCGCCCGCCGTCCGAGGAAACAAAAAGCCCGCAGGGACGGCAAAAAATCTGCCACCACCTGCGAGCTTGGTATGTAAACAAGCTAAGGACATGCCCCGTAAACAAAGCAACACGAAACTCCGAGCATCCGGGATGAAAGGATGAAAGTATGCAAAAGTCCGCAAGCATCCGAAAAGACGCCCGCAAAAGTTCAATTGAACAAACCGGAGAGCCGTGTTAAACTATGCCTACCATAATGAAAGGCTTTGCCTTGTGCGCAGGTGATGTGAACTATCCCCTGTGTTCGCTGTTGAGGTGCTCGAACACCGCAACAGCCGTTATGGTTTTTTGTTTCGTACATATTTTAGCATAATATTTTGAAAATGCAAACCGCTTCGGCAAGGTTCATTCGCTTGCTTCATCTGCAAACTTGTCAATGTATACCGTGGTCACCAACATAAAATCTTCGGCATTTTTAATCTGCTGAATAACATCCTCTTTCACAACTATAGTGAATCAACTTGATTTGCGTCCCGTCGGCGTTAAATGCATTGTGGTGAGCGACCGGTTGGGTTGTTAGTCCGACTGTTCAAATTCTCGCGCACTGCGTATGCCGGTCGGGCGGTAGGTTTTTTGCCGTAACCCTCCGCTGTGTCAAGGCGGGAAACCGTGCCGTGACACGCTCCGAAATGCGCCGCCGGGCTAGTGTTTCAGCGGGTTTTATGGTATAATATGTACCGAAGCAGGTTTTCGAGAGGGTTGGCTTGCGCTTCACTGACTTTGTTTTTTAAAGGAGGTGGAGCATTGTTCGAGATTTTTGCATATTTCAGCAACGAATTTTATGTGTTCGCGCTTATCGCGTTGGGCATGGTGCTGTGTTATATGGCGGACAAGCAAGACAAAAAAAATAGCCGCCCTTTTGGCAGGGGACACGGCTATTTGAATTGAAACATGTTCATCAGCAGTGAAGCCAAGCCATTTTGTAGCCTGCTTCGCTTTTATTATACCCCAAAATTGCCGCCGCGTAAACGCGAACATGCATTCGAAATAAAGTAAAAAGCCCCGCATTTGCAGGGCTTTTTTTATTCGGCTTTTTTTCGTTCCGTAAAAAAATATGCAATAGCCGCGATGGTCATGGTTTTAAAAGTTTCTGCGTTTTCGCCGTTATTTGCGGCGAAATACACTGCCGCGGCAGATAAACCAAGGGCAATTATGCATTTTGTTGCTGTGTAAATTGCATCGCGCATTATGCACCTCGCGGAAGTATCCGCAAATCCGTAACTTCTACGCGCTCCGCGTTTACGAAGTTCAAAAACGTGCCGATGTCGTCGTTAAAAATTTGCGAGCCGATAAGCGGGGTTACAGCCGCCTCAACAGCGGCGCGGGTTAAACCCGCCCGAGGGTCGCGAAAGCGCAAATTATGCTGCCTGTCGTTGTCCGTTGTCATCGTGCAAACGAGGGTATTGGTGGCGTTTACGCTGAACTGCCCGCCGCTTCTGAATGGCTGCCTCATCGGATATAGCCAACGGCTTTTGATACAGGTCTAATCCCGTTCACTCAGGTATAATTAAAAAAAGTGAAAACGGAGTGATTGCTGTGACCGAAACAATTTTAGAAACAAGAACATTGCCGGAGATTTTGCTTCAACGTATACGTGCAGAAAAAGTAAAAATGCGTGAAATTAACGGTGAAATTCGTTGCCCTTTACGAGGGATGTTTGCAGACGGAAAAATCTCATCTTACAAGTTTATGGAGAAAAAGCAGTTTGAAAAGGAGCTTGAGCGATGAGGCCTTTGTACGTTTTGGATGCCTGTGCCATGCTTGCAGTTTTGGCAAATGAATTTGGTTCGTACATACGGCGAAAAATACGCCGATAGCTTTTACGATGCAATTAAGAGTATGCCGATTCGTATTTTTCACGAACTTGAAGATACCGTGTTCAAAGAGACCGGTCGATTGAAAGCTGCTTATAAAATATCGTTGGCAGATTCAATAGCCTTGGCGCAGACACTTGTTTTGAACGGCACGTTGATAACATGCGACCACCACGAATTTGATGCTTTGGACGGAAAAGAACCCGTTAAGTTTGCATGGATAAGGTAGCTTGATGTTTTATATGATGCAGGACACGATAAGCGTGTCCTTTTTTTGTGGGTGATTAAGATTCGAGGTTGAGCCACAAAGCAGGGCGGAGTCCGCCCCGGTCCGAAGAGTCAGTTACGAGGCGGCGAAACATAGTAATTTCGCCGGCGGTATCGACAACGGCGGCAGTAGTTTGACGGAATCCGGGCGACCGAAGCCGCCACCAAGAAGCCTCTCCTGCATCGTTGTCGGCAATTCGGGCAGTGTTGAATTGGTCACGCATTCCCCAATAATACAAAGCATGTTCCGGCCATCGCAGTCGAACGTTCACATCTCGATTGATTTCAGTTCTTCCGCGTTCCAACATTCCGCTGTTTCCGAAGTAACGCACAACTTCTTCTATGCTTAACAGGAAAATGCGGTCGGTTGTATTTGCGCCACCGGGTGCGTTAATCCGGTAGGCCCATTGAGAGGACGTCCAAGGATTATCGCTGTTTACCACATACGTTTCACGTATGCGAGCGCGATCAGCGGCGGAAAAGCTGTTGAAAAACTCCCCGTTAAGCCATACTCGCGAAGAGCTTGCCGCCCATGTTACCTCTTCCCGTGTATGGTGAAACGGTTCATTTACGATTACTGTTTCGTGCAATATTTTTGCGTAATTGCCCTGCACTTCAAGCACTAGCCAATCCCTCCCGCCGAATCGGATTATATCTCCGATATATATTGCGGGTGTTGGGGCAGGGCTTGGCGTCGGTTCCGGCGCGGGTGATGATGTTGGGCGTGGTGTTCGTTCCGACGTATACACATTCTCAGTTTCAGGATTCTGGCTATTGTACGCCAAAACCAAGAAAACTATAGTAATGCCCGCGTAAACCAATGATATTATAACTCTAATTATTAGTCCCTGTTTTGTTGGCTTTTGTCTTGTTGACCTTTGTCCTGCATCAACCCAAATAATCAAGTTACTAATCATCGGAAGAACTATAGGCATAATGAAAAACCACACTCTGTCCGCCTCCTTTTTTACTTCAGTATTACGGATAACAAATGTGTTGACGTACAGGCACGAGCAAGCGTTTTTCACCGCTACGCCCCGAAGATACTATTTTGAAAAATATGTATTGTGATTATATGCGATTTCGACAGGAAAACAAGACGCATGACAAAAAAGGCGACCGGCTCTCCCGAAAATTTCAAGAAAGCTAATCGCCTTGCCGATACATTGTACCGGCGTTCGCTTTGGTTTTGATTATGTGGTTTGTTTGATTTGTTTAAGTAAGTAAACCGAAGTCCCGGGAACTTCGGGTGTGCAGAGCTTTCGCTCCGCGTTGCCGCGTTGTATAAAAGGTGTGCACATGGGCGTCTGCATTCGGTCGGCCGTGTCCGAACGGGTTTGCCCGCTTTCATATGTTACGGCGGGTGATGCGGGGTGGTACATTGGTGGTGCGATGGTACAGGTGTTGCGGTGAAGCATGATATTACATACAACCGTTATACAGCGGCTTCGGCACGGAGCGGTGCTCAGTATCAGGGCGAACCCCTTCCTGCGTAATAAGTCGCGTCTGAAATCATTTCGCCCTTCGCCGAAAACCGGCCTGAAGCCGCCGGTTTTCGCCTCGCGCTCAATTGTTTCAGCCTGCGATTATTACCTGTTGGCAAACACGTCCTTTGGCATGGAAGCGACCGTTAATTTCTCGGTTGCAAGGCAAGTATACTTCAAGTCTCATACCATGATATCCGGAACCGTTCCAGGAATTTTTCCCGGAATCGTTCCGGGATTTATGTATAGTGAATCAATTTGATTTGCGTACCGTCGGCGTTAAGTGCATCGCCGACGGGACGCTTCCTGCACTTGATTCACTATAGCCCGAAAACATCAAAAAAACCGCGCTACAGCGCGGCATTTCAGCGTATTGTCCGACTTTAAAATTTGAGTTTCGGTGTTATAGTGAAACAAGACAAAAACGCTCTTGTTTCACCCCCAACCACTCGCACTTTTGTAGCGAACGCACTTGAGAAATCCGTTCAGGTTTCGTCGGAAAACGCGCAGAAGCCCGCGATTTC
>WQVC01000040.1 GCA_009781765.1 Defluviitaleaceae bacterium
CGTCAGACTTGATGAAGCTGACAAAAAAGCAGCGGAGCAAGTTTTTAATGACTTGGGGCTGACTCTCGCGGCAGGATTTAATGTTTATATATCAGACTTGATGAAGCTGACAAAAAAGCAGCGGAGCAAGTTTTTAATGACTTGGGGCTGATTCTCGCGGCAGGATTTAATGTTTATATAAAGGTCGTTATTCGCCAAAGGCGAATACCCTTTGATATGGCTCTCAGCCCGTTATCGGAAGAAAAACAAACGCCAAATGCAGTTTGGGAGCAGGCCGCTGATATTTACATTTAAGCACCGTCATAAAAAATGACCGCTTCTTGCCTGGTGGGTGCCCAACTTACATCTGCTCCTATCTGCTCAAACGTTGCACGTAAAGGTGCAAGTATTCTGTGGTTTTCCATTCGCGGCATGGGGTGCAAAAAGCTGAAAGGCGGAGTGACTATTCGCTCGCCGTCGAAGTAAATAGTAATATCCGTGCCTTCCTCCAAAACTATCATTTGGAAAGGTACAGGGGCAGTTAAGTCGAGCCACCGAGCTTCGATTTTCCGCCCGTCCGTCCCACTGTTCCCTATAACTGTCCAGCGTCCTAAAGATGCACGGGTAAAATGCCGATAGATATAATATGGAAGAATTAACGAGAGGATGAATGGTGATGGCAACATTCGGCTTGATATTGAGCGTATTGCTGTACTTGGCTATCCCGCACGCCCCTGCGTCGATATACAAATACGGTGTATACGAGCGAAGCGACGAAATTATCGTTTACTTCGACGGCGAGCGATTGGAATTTGATATACCACCCATGATTATTGACGAACGTGTAATGGTTTCTATGCGGGAGCTTTTTGAGGCATTTGGTGCGCCTGTGTCTTGGCGCGAACACAGTCAAACAATACACACGCAATGCAGCATGAACAGTATTACGCTTAGGATTGACGATACTAATGCATCGTTATGGACACATAATTTAAACACACACGGACGTCGTCTTGTCGTATCTTCCGGGCGCAATGTTCGCTTGGATGTACCTCCGCAAGTTATAGACGACAGCGTATTTGTGCCGCTTCGAGACGTTTCCCGAATGTTCGGTGCGGTTGCGGAATGGGATGAGGATACGCGCACTGTATATCTTCGCATTATTTATGATGGATACAGGAATATCCCGCAGCATGTTCTCAGCATTAGGGGATAAGTGCAACAGCATACTTGAACGCATCTGTTCGTGATTATTTAAGCAAACCGGCGTTCGGCGGTTAGTATTGATACAATCACACGAACGCC
The DNA here is from genome assembly GCA_009781765.1 of Defluviitaleaceae bacterium. Lineage (GTDB taxonomy): Bacteria > Bacillota > Clostridia > Lachnospirales > WQUN01 > WQVC01. The sequence goes on from WQVC01000040.1 coordinate 1,285, forward strand.
CTAAAATTTGACTACTGTATTCAAAAAAGTGAATACCCGTATTCAGAAATTTGAATACCCGTATTCACTTTTGAATACCCCTAGCAAAGTTAGATTTTATCACGAAAATAAGCCTTTCGTCTGGCAGTAGCCAATGCGGAAGGCTTATTTATCATTTACAAGGTTTCAATTTCATCTGCCAATGTAGGAAATGCAATTTTTATGGCTTCGATTGGAATGCCCTGTTCTTTCATACTACGGACTCCATCTAATAATTTCTGCTCGACTTCATCGCGCCCTTCTTGGCGCGCCCAAGCCAACATACCCTCTTCACGCAGAGCCTCATCAAACCACATAGCATATTCCCGCCGAGTTTCGGGGTCTGCGGAAACAGTCTCGTAACGGTCTATAAATTGCCGAAACCCTGCGTCTCTATCGGCAAATGCCTGCAACCCTGGTGTCATTGCAACCACCTCCTGGACGGTTTTATTTTCAAGATGTGCTGTATACAACGTATAGCACCAACAATATAAATCACTTGCAAAATCTGGTTCTTTCATTTCTAAAAGCCTTGGAAGCTGAATATTGTAGCCTCCGAATTTTGGAATAGCCACTTCACTTGGGGGTTTCGTATACATAACTTTGAATGGCTGAACCATATCCGTGTTTGTTTTCCGCAGGATATAACCAAGCAAGTTGATGTAAATCACCTTCGGCATCTTAGCCGCCATTTGTGCCGAAGTATCACCCTTGGTTGATTTTTCGATGAGCAAGTGTGCCGCAGAAAAAAGGTCACGCTCCATTATATGCATTTCTGGAGATATCTGAACTTCATATCGGGCAATCTCATTCGCATCGGTTTCAGTATCAACGTCTACTCTGCAACCACGGCGTGTTGGTGAAGAGTGGGTGCGTTGCGGCGTGACACTAACAACTTTGCCGACAAGCAAGGGTTCTTTTTCTTCCTTTAGCGTTGCGTTTATAAGACTTTCACTGGCAAGCCCGGCTACTTCCGCATTGGCGAATATTGCACCAGCCACTGGGTCAGCTAAAGGCGATAAAATTAGATTTGGGTCATTGGGGTCTGTAGTTTTCACGAACATCCACTCTCCTCGCCCTTATTATACTATGGAAAGCAGAACTGCTCAATAAAATTCACGAAGTAACAATGCAAGGCAGAAATACTCACCCTGCGTGTGGACAGCTTGAACCGCAACTGCTACGTTGCGGACAATTTGCCACGCTTGTGCCCTTGACGAAAGCAGGCGCGCTCCTAAATATTGTTTCCAGTTCAAACGAACCACAATCTGGGCATGGTATGCGTTTTTCAGATTTTTCCGCCATTGAAGCACGGATATTATGCTCACCCCTGCATTTTACACAGCGCAAATCATATACAGCGGCTTCGGCACGGAGCGGTGCGGTCAGTTTCAGGGCGAACCCCTTCCTGCGTAATAAATCGCGTCTGAAATCATTTCGCCCTTCGTCGAGAACCGGCCTGAAGCCGCCGGTTCTCGCCTCGCGCTCAATTGTTTCAGACTGCGATTATTACCTGATGGCAAACACGTCCTTTGGCATAGAAGCGACTGCTTTGTTTCTCGGTTGCAACGCAAATATACCCTACTCGTCTTACGGTGATATCCGGAACCGTTCCGGGAAATTTTCCAGGAATTTTTCAGGGCGGCCGGAATGCAAACCCGCATATTCGGGCAAAATAACAGGCATGAAAAGTCTGCTTTCAATAAAAAATCTGCGCGTTTCGTTCGGGAATTTCCACGCCGTGAAAGGCGTCAGTTTTGATGTGCAAAAAAACGAAGTTTTTGCCGTTGTCGGGGAATCCGGCTCGGGCAAAAGCGCGGTTGCGATGTCTGTTACGCGGCTGAAAACTTCCGCGCGCCCGGAAGGCGAAATTTTATTCGGCGGAAGAAATCTGCTCGCGCTTTCGGAACGCGAACTTTACAAAATTCGCGGCAAAGAAATCGCCGTAATTTTGCAAGACCCTCAAACCGCATTAAATCCCCTACTCCGCGTGGGGCGGCAAATCGAAGAACCCCTTCTGCACCACACAAATTTCACGGCGGCGCAGCGAAAATCCCGCACGCTCGAACTCCTCGACGCTGTGGGCATCACAAATCCGCATCGCGTTTACAACGCTTTGCCGCACGAGCTTTCCGGCGGAATGTGTCAGCGCGCGGTAATCGCCGCCGCGCTTATTTGCGAACCCGCGCTGATTATCGCCGACGAACCCACAACCGCCCTCGACGTAACAATTCAGGCGCAAATTTTAGACCTTCTTCGCACGTTGCAAAAAAATTTTCAAACCGCAATCATTTTAATCACGCACGACCTCGGCGTTGTTGCGGAAACAGCGCATCGCGTTGCGGTGATGCAATCGGGGCGAATCGTCGAAACCGCCGACGTGCGCGAAATTTTTAAAAATCCGCGTCACCCCTACACGCGAAAACTTTTGGCGGCGATGTTATGAGCCGCGCGAAATTTTCCGGCGACACTGCGAATCAGCCGGAGGCATTACTTGAAGTCAAAAATCTCTGCGTCGAATATCGCGGCGTTCGTGCGGTTGACGGCGTGAGCTTTGCCGTTTCCCCCGGCGAAATTTTCGGCATTGCGGGCGCAAGCGGCAGCGGAAAAAGCACTATCGGAAAAACAATTTTGGGACTCGTTCCGCCGACTTCAAAAAATTCCGTTTTCTTCAACGGGCGGGAATTGTGCATCCGCAAAAATCGTTCGCCCGAACGCGAAAACGTGCAAATGATTTTTCAAAACGTCCACTCGTCGTTGAATCCCAAAAAGCGCGTTCTTGACATAATCGCCGAACCGTTGCGAAATTTTCAAAAAAATTCTCCCGCCGAAGAATACGCAAAAGTTTGCGAGCTTCTTGCAATCGTGGGGCTTTCGCAACGCGACGCGCAAAAATTTCCGCACGAATTTTCCGGCGGGCAACGTCAGCGCATCGGAATCGCTCGCGCAACCGCGCTTCGTCCGCGCTTAATCGTCGCCGACGAACCCGTTTCCGCCCTCGACCTGTCCGTTCGGGCGCAGGTTCTCAATTACATGAAAGTCATTCGCGATGAGTTCGGCACGGCGTTTCTCTTCATCAGCCACGATTTAGGCGTTATGCGCCATATGTGCGAAAATTTGGCAATCATGCACAACGGTCGTTTTGTTGAAACCGGTTCGCGCGACGAAATTTTCAACACGCCGCGTCACATTTACACGCGCCGCCTGATTGCCGCAACCCCCGACCCGAACCCCGATAACCGCGACATCAACGCCGAACGGCGGCGCATCATCGAAAAGGAGTGGGAGAATGAAAATGATTCTTAAACGAGTGCTGATTTTAATTCCGCAGCTCATAATTATCAGCATAATCACGTTTACGCTCGGCGCGATGATGCCCGGCGACGCGCTTTCCGGCATGATTGAATCCGGCGTTTGCGAAGAAGCCCGGCAAAAACAACGCGAACTTCTCGGGCTTAACAAGCCGCTTCCCGCGCGCTACGTCGATTGGGCGGGCGGAATTATGCGCGGCGATTTCGGGCAGAGTTTCACGCATCGTCGCGCCGTGTCCGAGCTTATTCGCGAACGCGCCGCAAATTCGTTCGCCCTCGCCCTGCTCACGCTCATTTTAACTTACTCAATCGCGCTTCCGCTCGGGGTTCTGGCGGGGCGATTCAGCGGCACACTCATCGACAAGGGCATCTTGTTGTACGTGTTCATCGCGCTCGCCATGCCGACCATGGTTTTAGGAATTTTTATGCTGATGACGTTCGCCTTCGGACTCGGATGGTTTCCGCCGCGCGGCTCTGTTGACGCAATCATTGTAGCCGAAGGCAGTTTGGGCGAAATCCTCTTAAATCGCCTGTATCGCCTGATTTTGCCCGCGTCAACCGCCGCGCTCGTAAGCACCGTGGGAATTATTTTCATGCTTCGCGCAAACATCATCGAGCGCAAGAACGCAGATTTCGCCGTTTTCGCCCGCGCAAAAGGCGTTCCCGAAGGAACGGTTTTCCGTCGCCACATTTTACGAAACTCTTTAATTCCCGTTGCTGCCGGACTCGGTTTTGCAATTTCCGGTCTCTTAACCGGACAACTCTTCATCGAACAAATTTTCCACTACCCCGGCATGGGTTCGCTCTTTTTTTCCGCCGTTCGCGCACAAGATTTCGCCGTCGCCAACGCAATCATAATTATTTTCGCTTCGCTTTCCGCGCTCGGCATGATGCTTTCCGACATTTTCGTTATGCTCGCCGACCCTCGCGTGAGGGTTGTTTAGTGAATCAATGTTAAGACCTTGGGGACTCCGTCCCCAATCCCCCTGCAAGGGACGAAGTCCCTTGACCCTTTATTAAAATCGCGCTGACGCGCGATTTTGGGTTGCGGATGGGAGACACTTCGCCCTATGGCTCAAAGAAACCGCGCGAAGCGCGGTTTCTTATAAGTTTTTGCCCCGCTTTTTCCAAAAAGCGGGTGGGGGTTCGGGGGCGAAGCCACCGAGGTCTTAATTTATAAGGAGGCATCCATGCAGTTTCTAAACGAAATTAAGCACGATAAATTTGCGATAATAAGCGCGATTACGCTTGCGATTATTTTGCCGGGAGTGTTTATCGGTGCGCCGATTGTCGCACGGTTTTATGATGTTATGCGGGTCGAACCGACGGTGTTGCCGATTTCGCCGGCGATGTCGGGAACGATTTTGGGTCTGGACGAAATGGGACGCAATCAGTTGCATTTGTTGATTATTGCGGCGCGAAATTCATTTTTTCTTGCGTTTTGCGTGACGTTTTTTTCGTTCGCGTTGGGGCTGTGCGTCGGGATTTTTTCGGGATTCTACGGGGGCAAGGTTGACCACGTGATTATGCGCGTGACGGATACGTGGTCGATGTTGCCGTTTTTGATGGTTGTGGTTGTGTTGCTGAGTGTTTTTGGTAAAACGGTGTTTAATTTTATACTTTTTTTCTCGCTGTTTACGTGGGTTTTTCGGGCGCGACTGATTCGCGCCGCCGCGCTTTCGTTGCGCGAATCGGAGTTTATTGCCGCAAGCAAAACACTGGGAACGCCGAATATCGTAATAATTTTTCGCGAGCTTCTGCCGAATTTAACGGATGTTGTTGTGGCGAATTTCGTGCTTACTCTTGCGGCGAATATCGGCATCGAAACGGGGCTGTCGCTGCTCGGGTTCGGGCTTGGGTATGATTTTCCGTCGCTCGGCGTGATGCTGCAAAACGCGGTGAACCCGTTCTATTTGCAATATTTTTGGTGGACATGGGTGCCGCCGCTCGCACTTGTTGTTATAATGATGCTGTGCATAAATTTTTTGGGGAATGCGCTGCAACGAACTTCAAGAAGTCAGGCGCATTGAAAAAGGTGAGTTGGTATGAAGAGAATTTTTGTGATAATTTTGCTGGCGGCGGTGTTTGTTTCGTGCGGGGAAGATGACCGGACGTACGAGGTACAGGCGCAACGCGCTCCGATTCTGGAGGAAGTGCCGTATTACGGCGACTTGCATCCGTTGCTTGCGGCGGCGTTGTCGGAATTTCCGACGTATACAACAAATGACGCGTCGATTCTGCCGCGCGGAACGGGGCGCGAGAATGTTTTGCGTGTGGGCGTCGGAGCGTCGGGAGCGTTTCCGGGGCTTTTTTTGCGAACGCACAGCGAAGAAGGCACCGACCGCAGTTTTGATGAGTTGGCGAATCCGCTGATTGTGTCATTCGATGAGCGCAACATGATTACGAACAACGGCATCGTGACGTTTGCTGTTGACCGCGCGGCGAATGCCGTTGAGCTGAACATGCAGCAGGATGTTTATTGGCACGACGGCGTTCCGCTTACGTTGGACGACCTTGTTTTCGCATACGAAGTGATTGCGCATCCGGATTACACGGGCATCCGGTTTGAGCCGACGAATTTTATTCCCAACGTGCGCGGTGTGCCGGAGTTTCATGCCGGCGAAGCGGATGAAATTTCCGGGCTTGTTTTGTCGGACGACGGGCGAAGGTTGCGAATTTATTATAACGAGCCGCTTTCGCCGGCGGTTTTGTATGTAGGCGGAGTGTGGCTGAATCCGATTCCGCGGCATCATATCGAGCCGGTTATTGCCGATTTCGGTCATGCCGGAATCGCGGCGCATCCCCGCGCGCGGCACGAGCTGTTGGGCTTCGGGCCGTTCAGGGTGAACACGGTTGTTGCGGGGGAATCGGTTTATTTTACCGCCAACGATGATTATTGGCAGGGTGCGCCGCTTGTTGACGGCGTTTTGGTTGAGCTTCTGCCGTTTTCGATGCTGCCGTCGGCAATGCGGGCGGGGCGGTTCGACATCGCGGCGTATCAAACGGCGGGCTTGGCGGAATTTAACATGACCGCGCCGTCGAATTATCAGCTTTATGCGTGGCCGACGGCGGCGGTGACGTTTTTGAATTTTCGGTTGGGTGAGATGACACCGGAGGGCGTTGTTTTGCGCGGCGACGGGCATCCGATTTCTAACGCGGCAATTCGTCGTGCAATGGCTCACGCCGTTGACCGGCAAAAGCTGTCGGACGTTGTGGGACAAGGCTTGTGGATACCCGCGCCGTCGATTTTGCATCCGTTTAATTCCGCCGAATTTATCGACTTCGAGGCGGAGGGATTTGTTTTCGACCTTGATTTGGCGAATAAAATTTTGGACGACGCGGGTTTTACCGAGCGCGACGCGCAGGGTTATCGGCTGAACCTCGACGGCTCGCCGATGCGCTTCACTTACGGGCAGCATTCGAACCCGACGCACGCGGTTCTTGTGCCGCTGAACATTCAAAATTGGCGGGACATCGGCCTGCGCGTTGAGATGTACAATAACGATTTTTTGGACTGGAATTATTTTACCGACATCGTTTTCGGCGATGCCGTCGGCGACATAGATATTTTTGCCATGACGTGGACAATGGGCGCGAACCCTGCGCCGCACGGGCTTTGGAGCGAAACGTCGTCGCTTAACATGCCGCGTTACACGAGTCCGGAATTTCGCGCAATTTTGGCGCAAATAAATGCGGCATCCGTGTGGGATGCCGCATTGTACTCGCGTTGGGAACGCGCATTTTTTTATGAAGTTCCCGCGATTCCGCTGACGTGGAACTTAGACCTTGTTGCGGTAAACAATCGCGTTGCGAATTTCTCGCGAGTCCGCACCGACAGCGGGCTGAATCAGCCCGGCAACATGACAGCCGCCTCGCGCGGAAGCCATTTAATCGGGCTTACTGCCTCCGCCCCGTACCGCCATCGTTAGCGTCGTCCGTAACCATGTCGTAAAGTGCGGGCAGGAAAACGATTTCGGCGTTTTCGGATTTTTCGTCAAAACCTCTGAAAACTGCCATCATTCTGCGTTCTTCTTCGGTGGGCGGCGGCGGCCCGAACATAATATTGGTGGGGTCGGGATTTGTGTCGGGCGACACGCGGCGAATAATGTGAATGCCGTGCATCGCGAAAAACGGCTGCCCGACTTCGTTAATTGCAAGAATGTACGCCTCATTTTCAAAAGTGGGGTTGTTAAACGCGCCCATTGTGAAGAAATATCCGTCGGGGTCTCGTTCCATGCCGGGGTCGTTTCCGTAGGCGGCCATCAGGGCTTTAAAATCTTCGCCGGCAACAGCGCGCGCGCGAAGCCCCTGCGCGAACGTCATGGCGGCATCGGCGTCGTCGAAATCGTCGAGGTCGATTAAAATGTGTTGCACACCTATGATTTCGTTAGTAAATTCAGGCTCCATGAGATGTTCAAACTCGGCAAAAAGCTCGGAAGAAGCAACAATTGCTTCAATCGACGCATTTGCAAGGGACAGATTATAAAAATAGCGTTCCAACTGCGCGATATCGTATACATGATGCTCTGCGAGGAAATCGTCAAAATCGTCGCCGTGTTCCGCCGCCATGAAGGCGATATTTTGAGAAACCAAGTCGATTTCGTCTTGCGAGAGGGTGATATTGTTTCGCGCAGCGAAATCGCCCAAAATAACCCAAAATGCCGCGAGGCGCGCCGCATCTTCAAGCATTACGCGGTCAAAATTTTCTTCGTCGATGTCGCGTTCAAAATCCCATTGCAAATTCCACGAGGCTTCTTCAATCATAATTGCAACCTCGCCGGCGGTTACGTCGAGGCCATTGACCGTTGCAACAACCGTGCCTTCCAAAACCATCGCTTCAAGAGATGCCGCGTTGCCTCCGCACGCCGTAAGCGTGAACATCGTGAGTGTGAAAATCGCTAAAACCGCGCAAATCGTAAAAAATTTTTTCATAATATTCCTCCTATGTCAGACCTGCCCTGTGGCTTCAAAATTTTCGGTGAGGGGATGCGGCTTGCCGAGCGTCAGCGCGTTTTGCAAAGCAAAACCGCAAGAAGCGAGGCGTTTTGCCGCACTGCCCCGAAACGAAAATTACAGTTTCAGGACAGGTCTGCTCTCGAATTATTTTTCTTTTCGTGGGCGATTGTGGTGCTTCCCTCGTGACCGGGATAAACTTTAACGTCGTCCGGGAGGGAAAATAATTTATTGCGGATGCTTGAAAGAAGGGTTTCGTGGTCGCCGGTGGGCATATCCGTTCGCCCTATTGTCTCGCGAAAAAGCGTGTCGCCGGTGAAAATCACGGCGTTTTCGCGGTCGTAATAACACACGCCGCCGCCGGTATGCCCGGGCGTGTGAATTACGCTGAACCGTGCGCTGTCGGAAATTTCAAAAATATCGCCGTCTTTGAAAAAATTATCCGCCGCAACGGTGATATCAAGCCCGCGATACTCCGAACGATTCCAATCCGCGCGTTGTAAAAGTTTTGCCTCGTTTGAATGCGCGTAAACGGGCGCACCGAACAATTCGCGCACCTCGTTTGCGCGATAAATATGGTCGAAATGCCCGTGGGTAAGCAAAATTGCCTTAACCTTCAAATTTTTTTCCGCAACAAAATTTTTTACCCCGTCGAAATTATCGCCGGGGTCAATGATAACGGCGGTAACGCCGTCGTGGTATACATAAATGTTTTGCCCGAAAAGTTCGGCCTGAATAATTTTCAGCTCCATGGCAACCTCCTTACAGCAAAACGGGGTTTTCGAGCCGGAACGCAAGCACCCATTTTTGGTTCAGGATGCTTTCTTTTTGCGACTCAATTTGAAAAAGACCCATTCGCGCCTGCTCAACTTCCAGAGCCGTCACCTGCCCGAGCGCGTAACCCGTCAACGCCGCGTTAAGGTCGAGCATGGCGTGATACGTGTCGGAGTGCAGGTTTTCGTATTGCGCGATGAGAGTTTCAAGCTCCCGATAGCCGCGCAAAATCGTTGCTTCCGTTGCGCGAATTGTTTGCTCGTGGCTTACGGCGGCGCGTTCGGCGGATTCCTGCAACATAATTCTGTCGCGAATTTCCAGAACCTGCTCTTCGTCGCGCGTTAATTCCAAACGCCAGATGTCGCGGTCGCTGCGGAAATTCGGGTCGTGAGCGCGAGCGCGGTCGTTGGCGGAAATCGTGATGTCGCGGTGATTTCCCGTGTACACCCATCTCGCGCCGCGTGCGCGGTCTAAATCAAATTGCGACATACGAACGGCGTGCGTTCCGCCGACCATGCTTTGTATGTGCGCTTCGAGGTCTTCGGGCATTTCCGGCAAAACGCGCTCAAAATTTATGACTGTGTCTTGAAACAGCGATTGACCCAAAAGCTCATTTTTCGTTTGCATCAAATTTTGACGCCCGCGACGAAGTTCTTCAAGTTGCGTTCCGTTTTGAGCAAGATTATGCGCCGCCGCGTTAAGAGTGTTTGTGCTTACGAAGCCCAAATCGTGCATAATTTCCATTTGACTGAGGCCGATTTCCATAAGGGAAATGCCCGCTTCAAGCAAACCTTCAAGGCGGTCGAGTTCCGCCATTCCGACGATTATATTACGAAGCGCGAGTTCCATTGACAGTTCGGCTTGCTCGCGATGCATCCGAAGAATATCGGCTTGACGGTCAAATTCGTTCAAATTATGCCGCGCGCTTCGCGTTAATTCCTCGACCATTTGCGGCTCGCGCAAACGATTTAATTCGGTGTTGAGGTCGTTGCGTTGGCTTTGCATCATCGCAATTTGACTGCTCAAATCCGGCGAAGAAAGCCCGACAATCGCCGCCATCGACATTTGCAACGTCGCCATGTCCGCCTCCGAACCCGGTTGCGTTAAATTGCCCAACGCCGTTTCCATTCCGAGAAGGGTCTGCGCTGCTGCGCCTTCGATTGCCGCCTGTCCCGCTCTTGCCGCGACTATGCCGGATTCAAGCTCCCACAGCATTTCACGCATAAAGCGCATCTCGAAGTTTTCGCCGCGAGTTTGCAGTCGTCTGAGTTCGTCGTCCAGAAAACGACGCTGCAATTGCATGTCGCGAATTGTCCTGTCGAGGTCTTGCAGAAGCAACATTTCATCCAAAATCAATGACACTGCTTCGTCGTAAGTGAACACGACGACCTCTTGTTCATCGGCAAACACAGGCACTCCGGGCAACAAAAGAGCCGCTACAAGCATCGCCGACAAAAATTTTTTCACTTTCTTCATTCCTGTTCCTCCTCCGTTTCGGTAATACCGATTTGTTTTGCGCGTTTTTCAGCTCTGATGCGTTTGCGTTCGGCACGTTTTTCGGGATTGCCGTCGATTAACAAATAAAACGTCGGCAGAAGAATCAGGGCGAGTGCAGTCGAGGCGGTAAGCCCGCCGATAACCGTAATGCCCAAGCCCTGCATAAGTCCCAAATTGTCGCCGATGCCCAAAGCAAGAGGCAGCATCGCCAAAACCGACGTAAGCGTAATCATCAAAATCGGGCGAAGGCGCGTACGCCCGGCGTGAATCAACGCTTCGTGCAATTCCATTTCCTTGCGATATTTGTTCGCGGTATCAACAAAAAGAATACCGTTGTTTACAACCAAGCCGATTAAAACCAAGAAGCCCAACATGGACACCATGCTGATTGTTGTTCCCGTGAGGAACATCAGCAAAAATGAGCCGATTACCGCAAGGGGAACGCAAGTCATAACCATGAGGGAATGACGTATGGACTCAAACTGGATTGCCATTACCATGAATACCAACAAAATTGCCGTAATGATTGCCATGCCGAGGGTTGTGAGTTCCTCCGTCATCATTTCGTCCATCATGCCGCGCCCGATATATACTCCCGCCGGAAGCGTTAATTCATCCGCGTCGCGATTAAGTTCGGCAGCGGCGGTAAATCTTGCGGCGTCAGTCGGGACGCCGGTTATTGTTGCGGTGTAAAATCCGTTTTGACGCACAATTGTTTGCGGGATGTCAGAAAATTCAATCGCGGCGATGTCCGACAGCGGAACGCTCGCGCCGGTTGCCGACATCAGCGTCATGTTCGCAATATCGCTCACCGATTCGTAACGCCCGCGAGGATATGTCACGCGAATGGAATATCTCTGCCCGCCGATTGTAATGTCGGTAACTTCGGAGCCGTTGAGTGCCACAAAAATGCTTCCCGTTACCATTTGCGGCGTGATATTTCTTGCCGCCGCCAACAGCGGGTCAACCACGATTTCCGCTTGCGGATTCGCGCGGGCAACCGTCGAATTTACACGAATTATTCCGGGGTGCGCTTCCATAAGTGCTTCAACCATTGCCGAACCGTCGCGAATACCGTCCAACGTTTCGCCTTCAAGCATGATTTCAATATTTCCGCCGCCGGGTACGCCTGTCATCGAAACGGGAGAAATATCAATGTCGCTGTTCAAAATATGCATCGTTTCGAGTCGCCACTGCTCAATCACTTCGCTTGTTGACATCGAGCGGTTTGCGTACAGATATGCCGTCAGGGACGCATTTCCGCCGCCCCCTCCGCCCATCATCATCATTCCGCCGCCGCCGGTTGAAAGCGTAAAGTTTTCAACATCCGGGTGCGCACCGATTATTTCTTCGAGTTCAACCAAAATTTCGTCAACCATGTCGAGGTGCAATCCCGGTCGCGTGCTTACCGAAACCGAAATAATTCCGTCGTCGGTCATGGGCATCAGCTCGAAGTTAAGGAACGACGCCAAGAAAAACGACAGCACCATGATTCCCACTGTTGCCAATATAACAATGATTTTTCTGCGTAAAACTACCGAAAGCACACGAGCATATCCGCTTTCAAGCCGATTGAAAATTCGCGCAACGGGAGCATTATCCCGCTCAATGGGCTTGAACCTGGCGAAAAACAGCGGCACAAGCGTAATCGCCGACATCAGTGACGCGAGCAACGCAAATACAATTGCAAATCCGATGGGAGCAAACATTTGCCCCGCCATTCCGTCAACGGTTGCGAGCGGAACAAATACCGCAACGGTTGTAAGCGTTACCGCAAAAATCGAAAGCATAACCGTTTTTGTGCCGATAACAGCCGAAACGCGGAAAAGTTTTCGCTCTTTAAGTTCACGCGAGCAACTGTCGATAACGACGATTGCGTTATCAACCATCATGCCCACGCCGATTATCAAGCCGCTTAATGATACCACATTTAAGCTGAATCCCATAAAATCCATGAAAATAAATGTAACCAACAACGAAATCGGCATGGAGCTTCCCACAATCAGGCTTGCTCGCAAGTCGCCCAAGAACAAATAAAGCACAATCATGGAAAGAATAATTGCCAAAATTAACGTCATGGCAACGGAGCGAATCGAATCTGCGATAAATTCGCTGTCGTCGTGGATAATCATAATATCCAAATCGGGATGTTCCGCCGAAATCGAATTAAGCACCCTGTTTACATCAGCGGAAGTTCTGTTCGCGCTTACGGCGGCGGGTCGCTGTATGCTTATGCTGATATTTTCGTTGCCGTTGTGACGGCTGATTGAAGTAGCATCCTGCGTGGAGATGTGAACGTTTGCAACATCCGCGAGGCGAATTACGTCGCCTGTCCACAGGGTAAGCGGAATGCGATTCAAATCCTCGATGGTTTCGTGGCGAACCTGCACGCGAACCGCAAGGTCAACATCGCCGAACTCTGCCGAACCGAGCGGCGCGGTGTGATTCACTCCGCCGACCGCCGAAATTACATTTGAAATATGCAAACGATGCTCGCGAAGCCGCTCCTCGATTACTTCAACCCGCACATAATCCTGCTGTCCGCCGGTTACGCTTACCTCGGCAACGCTCGAAAGCCGTTCAAGCTGCGGAACAATTTCATCTTCAATGAAGTGCAGCAAATTATCGCGCGAGTCGGAACTCACCGACAAAAACATTACCGGCTGCGCCTGAATATCAAACTCCCAAACCATCGGCGCAAGAGCATCTTCGGGCAAACCGTGCGCCGCCGTATCCATCGCGCGGCTGACGTCGGTGTATGCTCTTTCCATATCAAACCCGAACTCAAACTGCAACATCACAAAACTCATATTTTCCATAGACTGCGAAATAATATTCCGCACTCCGCTTTGCGCACTTAATGAATCCGCGATTTCGCTTGTAACAAGCCGCTCAACGTCTTCCGGACCTGCGCCGGGAAAAACCGTTATTACGGCAAGCATGGGCATATCCATGTCGGGGTTAAGTTCCTGCGGCATTGACATCAACGCAATCAAACCAAAAACAATTATCGCGGCGATGATTATTATTGCGGAAACCGGTCGCCTTACGATAAGTTCAGTTAATTTATGCACCCTTACGCCCCCCTGACTTCAACGCCGTCGGAAAGCCTCGCGCTCCAAGTGCTGATAATTTCGGCAGTGCTGTCCACGCCGGACACAAGCCGGATATTTTCCGCATCAAAAATTCCGACTTCCACGCGAACTCGTCGCGCATGTCCGTCTTCCTTTATATACACATGCGGAACGCCGCGGTCGAAATGAATCACACTGAGCGGCACAATTAAAACATCCTCGGCGCGTTGCGCCTGCGCAAAAATTCGCACGGATGTACCGGGAAGCAAATTTTCCGGCGGATTCGGCACGGTTGCGCGAACCGCCACCATTCCGCCGGGGTCAACCGATGCGGAAATCTCCGTTAAAATGCCCGTGTGAGAAATATTTCCGTCGTACACGGTAATTTCGTCGCCGACGCGCAAATTTTCGGACGCATTGCGCGGAACGCGAAACGATACCGTAAGACTGTATCTGTCGGAAATTATAAACGCCGGCGCACCCGGATTCGCAAACCCGAACGGCTCAACGTTACGCATTTCAATTACTCCGCTTATCGGCGCACGAACAACCGCATCGTCGAGCCTGTCGCGGGTAAGGTCGATGTTGACGCGAATCGTATTTCGCGCGGCCTGCGCCTGCGCAAGACCGTCCAACGCGCGCTGACGATTTTCGCCGGGGGCGTCTTCAACGAGAATCCGCTGCCCTTCAACCGCTTGCGCGTGAGCTTGCCGCGCTTGCGAAAGCCCGATTGTCGCCATTGCGTATCCGCTTTGCGCACGTTCAAGCCCCGCCGCCGCGTTTTGCCAACCCGCTTCGGCCTGCTCGTAGGAAATTCGCGCGACAACGCCGGTTTCAAACAAAACCGCAGTATCGCGATACGCTTGCGCCGCCAAATCATATCCCATTTGCGCTTGCTCAATGCCGATTAACGCCTGCTCGATATTTTGCTCGGCTTGGCGAATCGCCGCTTCGGCCTGATAAATTCCGCCCGAAACCTGCAAAATTTGGCTTTGCATTTGCGCACCGTCAACAAGAGCAACCCCCGTTTGCGCGGCACGAACCATCGCATCCTGCACAGCAAGTTGCGCTTCCAACGCGGCGATATTGTTTTCAATGTCGGCGGTATCTATTGTAAAAAGCACGTCGTCCGCAGAAACGGTATCGCCCATGCTGAAATAAACCGAAAGCACTTCGCCGGGAACACGCGGAATAACCGCGACTTGCAGGTTCGGCTCAACCGAGCCGACGTATTCGCCCATAACAACGATATCGCCCGTTTCTGCGGTAATCGTGTCAACCAAAACCGGTTCGCGAATCGCAATCGCTTGTTCAACTTCGCCCTGCCCGCACGACACAAACACAAGACCCATCGTTGCAATTACTGCTGAAATAAGAAACTTTTTCATTTAAAAAGATTCCCCCTCCGAGAATTCAGACCGCCCCCTAACGGGACGCATCATGTTTTTTTATAACGAACGGCGTTGAGAAGCCCGCTCAGGCTTCGTCGGAAAACGCGCTGAAGCCCGCGTTTTCCGCCTTGCCTTCTCGGTTCTCAATGCCGTTCGCTCCTGCAATTTGACTTTTCACATCAAATACATTTCATCATACACCGGTTTGCTGCGATTGTAAAATCAACCACGGCTCGCATTATGAGAGTGTTGAAAAATTACGCTCTCATTATATATTTTCAATTGCGGAAGAGTCTCCGCAAATTTGCGGCAAAATTGCGGCAAAACCGCGATACAGCGAACGCCCTCATAAAGGCAAGGCGAAAAATCGCGAGCTTCTCAAGTGCGTTCGCTATCGCAGTTTTTGCTTCGATACGGAAAACTGCTGCGCAAAGAGAGTATTGAAAAATTACGCTTTCGCATATGCCGCATCTCGGAAAATGACCTGAAGGGTGCGGGCAAAGGACGCCCGCCTGTGCCGTCATTTTCCTGTGATGCCGGCACAGCAATGGCGGGCGTTCTTTGCCCGTACCCTCAAGCTATTTTTCAACACTCTCCGCAAGCGATTATGCCGGAGCGCGTTTTGCGCGTACAGTTACATTTGTCACGGTGTCGAAATCCCCCATATCGAATCCTATCGGAGCCGGTTGGCTACCGATAGGATTTGCAAATTTTCCGTTTTCGAGTCAACTTGCCGAAAATAAAATTTTCGCTCACTGAGATTCCAACATACGCCGTTAGACTCTCAAATGCTTTTGTGCTATGATAAAAAGGAGAGAAATGAGGTGTTTAACACGTGTTAAAATCCAAACACGATTATATTCTGCCGCTTTTGGTATTTGCCGTAGCCCTCTTTATCGTACTGTCGATTATATCGGGGTACGACTCGTTTTCTCATTTTCGCCGGCAGTTTGAAATATCAACGCGCCAACACAACAGCGCGCTTGTTAATCATATGGACGAATGGATTAACGGCACTGCAACAATTGTCGAAAATAATTCCATTTTGTTGCGCAACCCCAACTTTACACCCGAAATGGTTTTTGATTATTTCGTGAAAATTATTGACATAAACAACTCTTTCTCGTGCATTGTTGCAGGCAGGGCGGACGGCAGTGCCGTTTCGGCTTCTATGGGCATAGACGGCTGTATGCCCGAGGGTTACTGCCTGCATGAAATGCCCTGGTACATAAAGGCCTCAGATGCTCCCGGCGACGTTGTTTATGTTTCGCCGTATTTTAACGTCGTTGTGGAAGAAATCGTGTTTTCCGTTGCGCGAACAATCGACAACTATTCCGACGACCTCGGCGCAACCGCGATTCACATTCCGTTCTTTCCGTTTATTGAGCAAATTCGCGAAGTTGCCGACTTTTTATACGGCGGGTTCTCGTTTATTCTTGACGAAAACGGCTATGTTTTATTGCATCGCGACCCCGTTTTCGAGCCGGACGAAAACCATGCGTTTCTTAACATGAACACCTTCGAAGGCGGCAAACATGCCGAAATGGTTGCAACTGTTAAGCGCGGCGAAACGTATCGCGGCGGCGGTCATATTTATCTCGGCGCATCATTGGGAACAACGGGTTGGTACACGGTAACGCGCGTCCCTGTTGACCAGGTTCGTCAGGAAGGTTTTCGAACGCTTCGCAGTATTTCGGCCACTGTTTTAGTGGCAATCATAAGCCTTTTTGCAATCAAGGCAATCCGCAACAAAATTATCGCAACCGTAGCTAACGAGCGCGAAGCTAAAGAAGAAACCCGTCAGGCGGAAGAACGCGCAATGATTATGTTCGATTCCGCCCCCATCGCAATAACTGTATACGACAGCGATTTCAATTCCGTCGACGGCAACCGAGAAGCATTAAAAATGTACGGGCTTTCGGAAGATAATAAATCATATTTACCGCTCGAAGATATATTCAACACAATGCCGCCCGCCCAACCCGACGGAAGAGATTCTCGCGAAGTTTTGAAAGAGCTGCTTATTTTGGCGCGCGATGAAGGTTTCTCCCAATCCGAAATTTTGTGCAGAAAAACCGACGGCACAATTTTTCCCGCAAATGTCACATGGGTGCGCATAAAACACAAAAATGACATTGTAATAGTCGAATACGCCATGGATATGACCGAAACCCGCGCCGCAATGGAAAGCGAACAGGAATCCATCGCGCTTACATCAAAGCTGCTCGATAACTCGCCGCAGTTCGTGGAATTTTGGGACATCGACGGCAATTTGTTCGACGTAAACGAAAAATTATTAAATGCCGTGGGGGTTAAAAGCAAAACTGAATTTGCCGAACGCTTTTACGAGCTTTCCGCCGAAATTCAGCCCGGCGGCATGACAGGGCGCGAACTTAACGAGATTATGATTAAAAACGCCGTGCGTTACGGCGCGATGCGAAGCGAGTGGTCATATCTGTTGCCGAACGGCGATATTTTACCCGCCGACACAACATGGGTGCATATTATGCACAAGGGAACGCCCATGGTCGTTGTGTACAGCCACGATTTGCGCCCGATTAAGGCGGCAATGGAGCGCGAGCGCGAAGCTATCGAAAACCAACGGGTTATGTACGACGCAACCCCGATTCCTACAAGCGTTTGGACGGAAGACATGCTTCCGATTAACTGCAACAGCGCGACGGTAGAGTTTCTCGGTGCATCCGACCGAGGAGATTTTCTCAACAATTTTTTGGATTTTTACCCCGAACTGCAACCTTGCGGAACATCTACCGCCGACATGATGATGCAATTTCGCCGCCGACTTCCGGAAGAAAAATTCCTGCGCACTCCTTGGACATTAAAACACAAAAGCGGCGAGCTGATTTCCGGGGAAATGATTATCGTGCAGGTAGAGTACGACGGCAAACCGATGGCCGTTACGTATGTATACGACCTGCGCCCCATTAACGAAGCAAAAGCACGCGAAAACGAACTGCTTCTGCAATTGCAGGCCCGCGAAATGAACGAGCGCGTTAAAATCGCGGAAGAAGCAAGCAAAACCAAAAGCCGCTTTCTGGCAAGCATGAGTCACGAAATTCGTACGCCGATAACGGCCGTTTTAGGCATATCGGAAATCGAGCTGCAAAGCCCGAATCTTTCGCCGCAAATGCAAAGTTCGTTATCGAAAATTCACAGCTCCGCAACAATGCTTTTGGCAATCGTAAACGACGTTCTCGACCTTTCAAAAATCGAAGCGGGCAAAACCGAACTGCAATACGAAGAATACGACGTCGCAAACATGATTAGCGAAATTACCGCGTTGCATCCGAATTATTTAACCGGAAAAAATATCGCGTTTCATTTACACGCCTCCGACAATTTGCCGACGCATCTTATCGGCGATTCGCTCCGCATCGAGCAAGTCATAAGCAATCTGCTGTCGAACGCTTTCAAATACACCGAGCAGGGTCGCGTCGAACTTTCCTGGGCTTGCCGCCCGGAAAACGACGGCATCGTAACGCTTGTAATTTCTATCACCGATACCGGCCGCGGCATGACAGCCGAACAACTCGAGCTTCTGCGAAATAACGAGTACGTGCGCTTCCATGAACACGAAAACAGGCACATAAACGGCACCGGCCTCGGAATGCCGATTGTGTTCAGCCTGTTGGAATTGATGAACGCAAAAATTTCCATCGAAAGCGAACCCGGCACCGGCACGAAAGTCGTCATAAATATTCCGCAGGAATCGCAAAAAGCCGAAATTATCGGCCCGGAAATTGTTGAACGCTTGCAGCGGTTCGACAAAACCATGCTTAAAAAATTCACGCTTGTTCCCGAGTCGATGCCGTACGGAAACGTGCTTGTTGTTGACGATGTTGACGCAAACATTTATGTAGCAAAAGGCTTGCTCGCGCTTTACGACCTTAACGTCGATACCTGCTCGGGCGGTCATCAGGCAATCGAAAAAATAAAACAAGGCAATAAATACGACATAATTTTCATGGACTACATGATGCCCGGCATAAACGGCATCGAAACCCTGAATATTTTGCGCGAAACGGGCTACACTCGCCCTGTTGTTGCATTAACGGCAAACGCGCTTATCGGGCAGGAAGAGGAATTTTTGAAATGCGGCTTCAATGCCTTCATCTCGAAGCCGATTCAAACAAAACGCCTCAATGCCGTGCTGAACACATTCATTCGCGATAAATATCCTGTTGAAGTGGTTGCGGCCGCCCGCGCTGCCAAAAAAAATACCGCCGTCGATATTGAAAATTTCCACAACAATGCCGACATGGTGAATAAATTGCGCATAGAATTTGTTCGCAGCCATAAAAACGATTTCGCCGAGTTCAGCCGCTTTTTAAACGCCGGCGACACCGACGCCGCGCATCTTGTAGTGCATTCGCTCAAGGGCGTTGCAATGCTGATTCACGAACCCGCTTTGTCGCAAGCCGCAGCGGCGGCAGAGCAGTCGTTGCGAAACGGCGAAAAACCCTCCGACGAACAATTGCTTGCAATCGAAACCGAGCTGACCCGCGTGATTAACGCAATCGGAAAAATCGACGCGCCCTCAGCCATTTCCGAATTCGACCCGGAAAAAGCTCGCGACATTTTCGAAAAACTTCTCCCGCTGGTTGAGAACCACGACGCCGCAATCCTTGACTTGCTCGACGAACTTAAAAAAGTTCCGGAAACCGCCGTTCTGGTGAGGCAAATTGAAGAATTCAGCTTCTCGGATGCGGCGGTGACATTGGCGACGTTGAAGGATGTTTATGAAATAAATTGATTTCCCCAAGATATTGGGGGCGTTGCCCCCAAACCCCCACCCGCTTTTTGAAAAAAGCGGGGCAAAAACAATCAAAAACCGCGCGAATGCGCGGTTTTTTTATTTAGTGCGTGTCATGCGGAGTACCAAGCGGTTTATTCCACCGAATCAATCATCCGACTTATGTCAAGTTCGCCGTGTAATGCCACATGTTGTTCAAATGCAACTTGTACTTGTGCGGAGTGAATGCCTTCGTTTCCGGCAGAGTAGTAATATGCTGTAAGTTCCGGGTTTTCAGAGAAAATTGGTCATTCGAAATGCTTACTCTTCGGTCAATGACGCCACCCTTCATCAAAGCGAGACACCGCCCCGCTTTCTTGATTGACTACTATAGCAAAACGAGGTCCCCACCTGAAAGTATAATTGTCATCATGGTCTACCTCAAACAGTACACTGTTGCTTTCTGCGAAATAGTAGGCAACAAAGTGCGCCCATTCAGGTGCTAAATGACATATGCTAAACCACTGATATAATTCAGGTACTTCCAACATATCCTCAACGGTTTCTTCCTGCACGATAAAATCTCGCGTACGCAGATAAAAAAGCCCTCTTTCGTCCAAAAACTCTTCAAATGTCCCGGATACTTGGTCGGCTCCGTAAAATACAAATCTTCGCCCGTTGGATAATGTGCCTTCCCTTGAAGTGTTCATGTCTCGGATTATTTCTTGTTCTCCCGTTGCACACAATGAGCAACCTGTAAGAAAAACGCAAATAATGACGAGACAGAAAATCCCCGGTCGATTTGTGTTCATTTAATTTAATCGCCCCCTGTCACATTTCCCATAGCCCAAAGTGAAACAACTCCGCTTTCATTGTTTACCACTAAAGCGGACGGAAAACCCATTAAATAAACACCGTGAAATTCTAACCAAAATACTATGTTATTACATTCTGCAAAGTAAAAAGCATGGATAGTCGCATGTTCGGGCATGAAATAACCTACACCCCGTCGCTGCATATCCGGTCTTTCCAACATCTCCTCAATGGTTTCTTCCTGAACGATAAAATCATAAGTTCGGCGGTATGAAAACCCCGCTCCTTCCAAAAACGCCTCAAACGTTCCGGATGTTTGGTCTGCACCATGAAATACAAACTCTCGTCCACCGGACAGTGTGCCTTCTCTTGAGGTGTTCATATCTCGGATTATTTCCCGCTCTTCCGTTGCAAGCAATGCGCAACCTGTAAGAAAGGCGCAAATGATTATTAAGCAGAAAATCCTCGGTCGATTTGTGTTCATTTGATTTAATCGCCCCCCGGCACATTTCCTCCTGCAAGCCAAAGGGAGGCGACTCCACTTTCATAGTTTACCACTATGAGATGAGGGAAGCCCCATCCAATGCGCCCTAAGCAGTTCCAACTCAAATACTATGTTATTGCATTCTGCAAAGTAAAGCACATTGATGATTACGTCTTCAGGCCATGCAGAGTCTATCAAATGCCTCTGTATATCCGGATTTTCCAACATCTCTTCAATAGTTTCTTCTTGCACGATAAAATCATACGTGCGGCGATAGGCAAACCCCATCCGCTCTAACTTGTCGACAAGCAGCCCCGATGTTTGGTCTGCACCGCGAAACGTAAATTCATGCCCGCCGGATAATACCCCTTCTCTTGAAGTATACATATCACGGACTATTTCTTGTTCTTCCGTTGCAAACAAGGCGCAACCCGCAAAGAGAACACAAATACCGACAACACAAAAAGCTACAAATGATTTTACCTTCATCTCACCAACTCCCCCTGCCTGTGTCAAACACAAAATCCCATTGGCGGCTAAAGGGCAACCAATAGGATTTTGCACTTGAAATCACTCCGACCGGTTGGTCACGAATTACTAACGCTCCGCTTAGTGACTCCATCCTTCATTATAACGAGATACTGTTCCGCTCTCCCGATTGACTACTACAACAGAAAGAGGCCCCAACGGAATAAAATAGTTCCGGTCAACTACCGCATCAAACACCACGACACCACATTCTGCGAAATAGTAAACAAAAATTTCCGCTTGGTGCGGTGCTATGTGAACCAAGGTGAACCTATCATATATTTCAGGTCTTGCCAACATTTCTTCGACGGTTTCCTCCTGTACGATAAAATTAAACGTGCGAAAATAAGAGAGTCCTCTTTCTTCTAAAAGCTCCTCAAATGTCCCGGATACTTGGTCTGCCCCGTAAAATACAAATCTTCGCCCGTTGGATAATGTGCCTTCTCTTGAGGTGTTCATGTCTTGGATTATTTCTTGCTCTTCTGTTGCGCACAACAAGCAACCCGTAAAAAAGGCGCAAATAATAACAAGGCAGAAGGTCATAAACAATTTCGCATTCATTTAATTTAACCAACTCCCTCTGCCTATATCGTGAATGACAGTAACATTACGATGGTCACCAAAGTATACAGGGACTGTGCCGGGAGTGAGTGCCTGCCAATCGGGGCGTAATCGTAAAAGTGTCCCATTAGGCGCAACAAGATAGATAGGAATCGGCCTGCCAAAAAGTATCGTTTGGGCTCTAGTAACCTGCCCGTCTCCCGGGGAAGAGCTAAATTTATTGCTTACCGGAATCAGAGGGTCAGGAAGTCCGGTAACAGGGTCAATTAAAACAGGATGAGTGTGTATTATGCCCACTCGTTGCTCGTTCTCGCCTGAATCATCGGCAGGGGGAAAAACCATTCCGTCTTCTCCCGGCATAACAAGACCAAACCTGTAAACTGTTCCTGTGCTTGTTGTTCGCGAGTAAATGCTCGCCGCGAACTCAACAAGATTTTCTATATTGTACTCTTCGTGCTGCGCCGGACCGTAAATTATCGCAAATGCCAATTTTGCATCCCTTCCGGTTGCAAATGTATATGAAACAATTTCCAAGTCAGGCATTACATGCGTACCATGCACATCCGAATCAAAAAACACAATCCGGTTTGAAAGCCCGGTAAGCCGCATAAAATCACGGAAATTAACGTATACCACGCCTGTGCGGTCGCAAATAAAGTTCGAAAAAACGGTGGGTCTTCCGCCGCTGCCGAACCCGATACGCCTGTTTGCCGATATATTCGCCCACGAGTTGCCGAAAATACTTGAAGAAAAACGAATGCTGAAATGCACCTGACCGACAGTGCCGTGAATGTCATTTACGCCGGGGCGGTGCAGCGTTGTTGTAACGCCGGCATTATTTATTATACGAATAATTTCATCCAACTCCACATACCCCCTGCGCGAATACGTGGTATTGTGCAATTCTATTATCCGCCCGTCTATTACAAAATAAGTTCCGCCGACTTCGGCAAGGGCATGTGCGGTAAGAACAACGCGACCGCTCATTTCGGTTATCAACATAATGCTGACAATATCTGCCCCGATACCCGCAAAAGGCGCAATCAAGCTGTCACCAAAAGGCGTTATTCCGCCGACGATTCTCGCAAAGTGATTATTAAGTGCTTCGTCCGGACACATTCCCTGCGGGACAAACAAATACACTTCATCGAAAAGGGAAACCGTAGCCGTGCCGTCCGGATTCAATTGCAGAACGCAGTCCAATGTTAAGCCGTATGCCGTGAGGTTCGCGCCGTAAAAAATCGCTTCAACAAGCCTCTGCAAGTAAAGCTCACCCGTATCAACGCCATAATTACGAGCAAATTGCGCATCGTCATTTGTTGCCGTGATACCGTCGCTTGCCGCATTGCGGCTAAAAAAGTTAGCCATAGGACGGCTAAGGAAGTCCAAGTCGTCCATGATGCCTGACAGGTCAAAGAACGGCGCGGGGTTCACCCTCCTACTGTTGCCCGCCCCTACCGGTGCGGCGTTTTCAGATTCGTGCAGTATCAGCTCCAGTACGTACCTATCCATATGCGGAAGCATATACCCGATAACTTCGCCTCGGCTTACTTGCTGTCCGACAACGACACTGCTTGCCATGTTGAAATAAATCGCCCGCATGTAAGTTCCGTTGTGGCGGAAACTTATATATACCCTATCACTCGACGAATACACAACAACGCCGTCCGCCAAAGCTCGCACTTCCGACGGCGAATCACACTGAATATTCAGC
>WQVC01000041.1 GCA_009781765.1 Defluviitaleaceae bacterium
CATGACCGCTTCCCACGAACGGCTTCTCCTTGTTTTCGTTATACCGTTTCATCCAAATATACAGCGTGTTGTCGTTGATTCCCGTTTCGCGACTCGTTGCCGCTGACGCTCTGCTCGCTATTGGTTTGCATACTTCCGGTTTGTATGCAGGGTCGTATTTTTTCGTCATTTTGAACATCATCCTTTTTTTATTTTACTTGATGTTCAATGTGTCTGTAAAATTTAGGTCGAATCAGTCCAACCGCATCACTTATGTACATCAAAAAACCCTTGTTGCAAGCGGACGAAATAAAAAAGCAGAGCCTGGAAAAAGCTCTGCTTTTTTACATCATTACTTTACATTCCGCATGGAAAGCGAAATCCTCTTCTTTTTCAAATCCACGCCCAAAACTTTCACTGTAACAATGTCGCCGACTTGCACAGCCTCAAGCGGGTGATTAACGCGGCGTTCGCGAATTTGAGAAATGTGAACAAGCCCGTCCTGGTGTACGCCGATATCTACAAATACTCCGAAATCTACCGCGTTTCGAACCGTACCCGTGAGAACCATACCTTCCGCCAAATCTTCCATGTTAAGAACGTCGCTGCGAAGCAAAACGGGCGGCAACTCGTCGCGCGGGTCGCGCCCGGGTTTTTCAAGCTCCAACACAATGTCGCGCAACGTCGGCACACCTACATCCAATCGCTTGGCGATTGCTTCGTAATCAGGTTGCGGTTTTTCGTCAGTTTGCGGCGCAATTGCCGCGAGAGATTTCAGCGACTTCATTACCTGCGCCGGTTTTGCGGGAGCGACCGGCGGCGGTTCTTTCGATATTTCCAAATAACTTTCCGCTACCTTGTACGATTCGGGGTGAACGGCGGTATTGTCGAGCGGATTTTTCGCGCCCGGGATACGCAAAAAGCCGGCGCATTGCTCAAAGGCTTTCGGGCCGAGCTTGCCCACTTTTTTAAGTTGCGCCCGCGACACAAATTTGCCGTTTTCCTCGCGGAACGTGAGTATATTTTTTGCAATAGCGGGGCTCACCCCGGCTACATACGAAAGCAAGCTCGGCGACGCCGTGTTCAAATCCACGCCGACTTTATTTACACACGCCTCAACCACACCCGACAGCGTTGAGCTGAGGCGTTTTTGATTCATGTCGTGCTGATACTGCCCGACCCCGATACTTTTCGGGTCGATTTTAACAAGCTCCGCAAGAGGGTCTTGTAAGCGTCTGCCGATTGAAACCGCGCTTCGCAAGGCAACGTCAAATTCGGGAAATTCTTCTGCGCCCAGTTTCGACGCGGAATACACTGACGCGCCCGCTTCATTTACAATAATATATTGCGCCGCCGCGCCGGATTCCTTTAAGAGTTCGGCAACAACAAGCTCGGTTTCTCGCGATGCCGTGCCGTTTCCTATGGCTAAAATGCTGACGTTGTGGCGGTCAATCATTTGCTTGAGCATTTTTTTCGACGGCGCGGTGTCCTTTGTGATTGTGCAAAAAACAACGCCCGTTTCCAGAACTTTTCCGGTTTCATCGACGACGGCAAGTTTGCATCCCGTGCGAAAGCCGGGGTCGATAGCAAGAACAATATGGTCTTTCACCGGCGGTTGCATCAAAAGCTGACGCAAATTTTCGGCAAAAACCCGAATCGCGCCTTCTTCGGCCTGCTCTGTCAACCCGGTGCGAATTTCGCGCTCAACGGCGGGCGCGGTCAACCGCTTATAGCTGTCCGCCAGTGCCGCCTCCATAAACGATAATGTTCCGGAGTTCGGCTTTACGAACAGCTTGTTCAGCTCCGCAATAATTTTTCCTTCGGGAGCTTCGACCGTCACTTTTAAGAAGCCTTCATTTTCGCCGCGATTGATTGCTAAAACACGATGCCCGACAATCCGTTTAATCGGCTCGGTGTATTCGAAGTACATTTCGTAAACCGCTGCTTTTTCGGGATTTTCCGCCGCTTTTTTTGACGCGCAGAAAGATGTAATTGTTCCGTCGTCCTGTGTAAGTTTTCGCGCAACGGTGCGGCACGTCGGGTCGTCGGAGATTTTTTCCGCAATAATATCGCCTGCGCCCGCTAATGCGTCGGCTTCCGTTTCGACTCCTTTTTCCGCGTTGATGTATTCCGCAGCGGCGGCATTCAAATCGGTGAGTTCTTGCAGGAAAATTAAATCCGCAAGCGGTCCCAAGCCTTTTTCTGCCGCGATTGTTGCGCGGGTGCGTCGCTTGGGCTTAAACGGACGATAAATATCCTCAACTTCCGTAAGCGTTGTTGCTTTTGCCAACGCCGCCGCTAACTCATCCGTCAGGTTTCCTTGCTCCGTGAGGGTGTTTACCACCAACTGCTTGCGGCTTTCCAAGTTGCGCAAATATTCCAAACGGTCGTTAAGTTCGCGCAGTTGTTGGTCGTCAACTCCGCCGGTCGCTTCTTTTCGATAGCGGGCAATGAAAGGAATCGTGTTATCCTCGTCAATCAATTGCACGATATTTTCAACCTGCCAACTTTTCAGCCCGAACTCTTCGGTCAACTTTTTTAAAATATCCATGACTTATCCCGCCGTTTGTGTAAATGTGATATTCAATTCCGCAAAAAGATTTCGAACTTCCTCGTGAACGGCATAAATTGCGCGTTCGTCGTGAAGCTCCCATACATATTCGGGGCGATGCAACTCGGTAAGCAAAGCGCGAAGCTCGTCCGTGTTCAGCTCCTGCCCGTCGTACATGATTGCGCTTTCAACCACGCGAATTGTAAGAAGCGGCGTTTCGTAGCCGGGGGGTGTTTCCGGTTCATCCTCATCGTATTCGGTGGGCGGCTCGATTAACGGGAGCGGCTCATCATCGGGAACGTCTTCTTCGTAGGGGGACGACTCGTAGGCATCGTCGCCGTCATTGCCGAAGTTGACCACCGGGATTCCGATTCCGCTGCCTATGCCGCCGAAATCCAAAAATAATCCTCCGGCAACAAGCAACACCAATCCGCAAATAACATACGTCGTGAGTTTGCTTTTCTTTTTTTTCTTGGGCTTTTCATTTTCCATAACATTTCTTCCTTTCAGAATTTACTGCCGAATATCCAGCTCAACGGTAAAAACATTCGGATTGTGCAAACGTTGATTATGAATTGCCAACCAAACAAGCCGATGGTCGGCGGTGAAAACGGTTCTGCCGTCGTGCATGAACACAACGAAAACAACTGCGTTATCCATCGCTCGAATTTGTGCCGCAAGCGCGGCGTTAATTTCGCGGGCGGCGTCATCACGGGCGAGCGCGTCCCATGTTAAGTCGATGCGCGCGTCATGCCCGGGCGACTCCACTGTTACGTAACGCATGTTCAAATTTTGCGGGTTAGCATTAAGGTTCACCGTTAATATACCGGAATCTTCGTCCATGCCCAACATCAGCGCGTCAAAATCCGCAACCTGTTGCCGCAAATTATCTAATTCGCCGAACTGCTCCGCATGATACTCTTCAAATTCCGATATTGCCTCCGCAAGTGCAGCTTCGAGGTCTTCTTCGAGCTGCGCCTGTGCCGCCGCCAAATCTTCTTCAAACGTTTGGCGAAAATCGGTGTAAACCGCGTCAACTCTGCCTTCGCTTTGCACCAAAATGAGGAACATCATAATTAAAATGACGTCCAACAGCGGTGTAAGTTCAATTAAAATGCCGCGCTTACTCATTGGGAAATCTCCGCCGAATTGAGGGTTTCGGGTTTTATCGGCTCGGGAGCGTCCGAATCATCTTCGGCATGTTCCGGCAACGCAGCGTCGGCGGGTGCGGCAGACGCTTTCAACTCGGAAGGCTCAGCGAGTTCAAGAGAAGGCGCAACGGATTCACCGGACTTAACGGGAGCGTCGGCTTTCAACTTCGTCAATACGCTTTCCAATTTTTCCAAAAAGTCATCTATACCGCGATTGTTCATTTCCAGACGCGGCACAAGAACACCGTCCAAAAGCCGAAAAATTACAGCAAAAATCAGCCCCCACAATGTAGATGTAAGCGCGATGAAAAAGTTTTGCTGCATGTTTTCGATGTTTTGAACCAAGGGAATCAGGGAAATTACCGTACCCAAAATACCCATCAACGGGAAAGTTCCCGTCAAATTGCTGAACATTGAGTAGTATTTTTCCGTTGTTTCGCGCATTTCGCGCAAATTCAGTTTTTGTTCCTTGATTGCCGCTTTGGTTGGCGGAGTGTATTCTTCCTCGTCGAAAACATCGTCGGGCAGATATCCGCGAGTATTAAGCAACCGGCTGACCTTATCCGCGTGCCTTAAAATAAAAATAAAATACGCAAGAGTGCCCGCCGCCATCAGGATAATAAGCAAGTCGTAACCCAATAAATTATCCAAAATCGGGGGCAGAAGCTCGCCCAAAATGTTCATGCAATCACCCTGTCTTTTTTGTTAAAACAGCAATATCCCCAACCCGATAAGCACAACAACATTTACGACTACCGCAAGCGGAATCAGTATTTTGAAGCTGATTTTCTGGGTTTTATGCCTGAGAGCATACATGCCGGCAATTGAACCGAATCCTCCCATTAAAAACGCGGTGATAAACAACGTAGCCTCTTTAATGCGCCATTCACCTGCCTTGGCGCGTGCTTTGTCGATTGCAAACAATGCAAAAGTTACTAAGTTCCACAGGACTAAAATTCCCAATGCAACATACGTAACCGGATGAAAAAATTCAAGCATTTTTGTCGCCTCCCCTTTTTTGACGATTATAACATTATTTCGTCAATTTGTGGAGATAGGTTTTTCAAAATAAAATTGCCGTGTTGACACTTTGCGGCACTGCCGTATACTGTAACAGACTTCCTGCAAAACCTCTCGAAAGGATGAAGCACATGCCCGTATTGTCAATTGTAATACCTGCATATAATGAAGGCGATTCGGTGCGCGATGTCGTTGAAGCGGTGCAATCGGTTACAATCGGGATTAAGTCTGAAATCATTTTTGTTGATGACGGTTCCGGCGACAATACTTGGGATGAAATTTGCGCGTTAGCGAAAAATTATCCCGGTGAAAGTTCGGGCGAAAATTTAATTGTTCGCGGCATATCATTTTCGAGAAATTTCGGCAAAGAAGCCGCAATGCTTGCCGGGTTGTCGCACGCACGGGGCGACGCTTGCGCAATCATGGACTGCGATTTGCAGCATCCGCCGGGTGTTTTGGTTGATATGTATGCGGCTTGGCGGGAAGGCGACGTCGATATTGTTCAGGGCGCAAAACATTCGCGAGGGAAAGAGTCGCTTCTTTATAAATTTTTTGCCGGCGTGTTTTATTTTTTGATGAAACGAGCGGGCGGCGTTGAATTACGAGATTCATCCGATTTTCAATTGCTCGACCGACGAGTGGTCGACACACTTATGCGTCTGCCGGAACGTCAACGATTTTTTCGGGCTTTATCCACGTGGACAGGCTTTCGGCGGAGGCGGGTTTCGTTTAAAGTTGAACCGCGTCGGCGCGGGAAATCAAAATTTAACTTTTATACGTCTGCCAAATACGCTTTGAGCAGCATTATTTCGTTTTCCTCCGCACCCATGCAAATGGTTACTTTTGTCGGGGTGATTTTTTTTTTCGCATCCGTTGTTTTGGGCGGGCATACGGTTCACGCATGGTTTTCGGGCAGAGCGGTTGAGGGGTTCACCACCGTTATCCTGCTTTTGTTGATTATCGGGTCGATGTTGATGGTTTCGTTGGGTATAATCGGCCTCTATATCGGCAAAATATATGACGAAATAAAACAACGTCCGCATTATGTGATACGCGAGACTTCCGACAACCGTTAAAAAAAGAAAGGCTGTGAACCTATGACAAAAAAAAATCCGGACTTTTTTCTGAAAATCGGTTTTGCCGCACTGTTTGTATTGCAATTTATCGGCATAGTTTACATAAATTTGTTCCGAAACGGGCATCGCATAGGCTTTGATGCCGGGATTGCCTTTTCCAACGCAATTGAAATTTGGGAGCAGGGTACGCTTAATCCAGTTTTTTTGCGCGAATTTTCTAATCTTCATTTTGACACGGCGATGCCTTTTGCCGCCTTACTTTACGGCATAACGGGAGATATTTTTTTGTCTTTCGGGATTGTGAATATTATTTTTTCGGCTTTAATCGCCGTTGCTTTTGCGATTTTGCTGAAGGACATTACAAATACGAACACCCTTGAGAACCGTGAAGGCATTCGCGCTAACAACACTTTGGCGATTATTGTGCCGATGTGTATCTTATTTTCGTCGTTTGTTTCTCGCGGATGCTACCTTAATAATTCGCTCGATAATTTTTACAGCTTGATTTTTACTTCCGCCGCGTTTTGGGGATTTCGGCTGCTTACCGGACTTTGCTGCATAAAGGCATTTTTAGTTTTTTACGAAAAAAAGAGCGGCACGGCGTCGATTATTTGGGCAACAATCGCAACCGCAGCAGTTTTTATTTGCGCCGTTTCAACCGGATTTTATATTTTGGTGACATTTATTGCTCCGCTGATACTTTTTTTCGGCGTAAAAGCATTAACCGGGTCGGCGTCGGTAAAGGAATTGCTCAAAAATAAAGCTGTGTATCTTGTTATTTTGTGGGTTTTCGTTACGCTCGTCGGGCGTTTTGTTGCCGGCAGTGTTTTCGACTTCCGCCCCAACGACACCCCCGTTTTAACCGGCGCAGCAGACTTTTTTTCAAATTTGCAATCTGTGTATTTGGGATATTTAATCCTGCTCGGCGGCATACGACACGTCACTTACGTGCCGGTTGCAAGCAGAAGCGGATTGTTTTTTTTGTCTAACATTTTTATTGCGCACTTGCTGATTGCCGCAGTTGTTTTAACGCTCAGCCGCATCAAAAAAAAGGCCGCCCTTTCGGACGGCGCATTGATTTTTTTATCCGTGATATTTGTCAACCTCGTTATTTTTACGCTGACGTTTTTAACTTACGGGGCTACCGTTTTCGAAACCAGATATCTGATTCCCGTGGTGGTAGCGTTGATTGCGCTGCTCGGCGGAGTTATTTCATATGAAGGGAAAACTGCGCGAGTGCGACACGCTTTGCTCGGTTGCCTGCTTGCGGCGTTGATTATTTCGAATCTTTTTTCGTTTTCAACATATATCGGCACAACAATTTACGACCAACGCGAACTTGCGCAAAAAATATCCGGCTTCGAAGCCGGATTGGTTTACACGCCGAATAAAATCGTGACGGGAAATTTACGGGTTTTGGATACCGACCGCGTATTTCACACCGTTCAGTTTGACGAAGATTCGTTTTTGGGCGTTTCGCGCGGAAGGGTCGGCGGGTATCTTCATTACATTGAACCCGGAAGTTTCGCGGGCGACATTCTTTTGCTGGCGCACCCCGACGATTTTGAAAAACTTCCGCCGGAAATTCGTGAAAAATTTACGTTTGAACAGTACACGGGATTTCGCGGTTGGAATATGTATTCGGCGGCGGGAAATTACGATTTTACATTTCCCACCGCGTAACGTTGATTTGCCCTTTGTTGTACGCGAGGTCGGGATGCAGCATTTCCGCCAAAAGCGTACCGTTTGATTTCCAACCGATTATGTGATGACGACCGGCCGCAATTGCAATTATGTCGCGCCAGTCGGTTGTTGCAGCCTCGACGCCGGATTCCTGCCAAAAATATGCCAAAAGCCGAACCGTGCCGTTTTCGCTCAGCGCGGCGAAATAATCCGGTGCGGCGGAAACCTGCCGGATATTTCTGAACAGCGAAAAATTTTTTCGCATGTGATTTTCGCGCCCGACGCGAGCGATTGTACCGTCCTGCAACAGCGCGATGATTCTGCCGGGGGCGGCATATGCGATGTCGGCGACATTTTCAAGATGCGAAACATCAAGGCTTCCGTTGCGATTATTGCCGCTTACGAGAACGCGCCCGTCTTTTTTTATGCCGAAAGTGCAATCCTGACCGGCCACAACACGAACAATATTTCGCCAATGTGAAACCCTGCATTCGCCGTGACGACTCTGCCCGCACGCCAAAAGCGTACCGTCTTCGCGAAGCCCTACGGTATGGCGCGCCCCGGCGGAAATTTTTTTGATTTGCGTCCAATTTTGCACGTCGAGTTGCCCGAAATCATTTCGCCCGACGCCCAAAACCGTGCCGTCTGCGCGAAGCCCCACCGTAAAAAATGCCCCCGCCGACACTGCCGTTATGTCGCGCCAATCGTATGTGTTTGTGTTGCATTGCCCGTCGGAATTTACGCCCGCCGCACTGACCTGCCCGTCGCGAGTCACCGCAACGGAATGATAATTTGCCGAAATTTTCTGCGCAAAGCGTTCGTTAATGAACGCTTTTTTTTGCTCGCCGAAATTCGGACGCGGTACTGTCATTATGGGGCGTCGCTCTGCGCCGACATACGGGCTTTTTGATTGTGACTGCGGGCGCGTCATTGTTTCCGTCGGTTTCCAAGGGGTGATTTTTTTCTCCGCCGTTGATGACAAATAGACGCCGCCTTCGGACGTGATTTTATAACCCAAAAGCTCGCTGAAAAGATTCAGCACCCATTCCGCAACCGCGCGGTCAACGGCATATGTTTCAATCAGTTGCTCCGTGAGCTTTTTTCGCACAAGCGGGTAAGATTTTTCCGCATATTTCAACTGAAAATAACCGCCGATTTCCAAAAAATTTACAACCTGCACACGCTCTTTGCGAAGAGTCGGCGCGAGGTCGTTAAGCAGATTTCGTGCGGTTGTTAAATTGTAAAAAACGCCGTCGCCGTGAGTGTCGCGAACGGCGGTCAACGCCTCAAAAATTTGCGGGTTCATTCCGCCGCCCCCACGGGAAACCATCCCGATACATAGTCCATTTTCATGCCTTGGTTGCTCCAAAGCCAACCCTGATGCGTGTATGCCACAAGCAAATTGCCGTCGCGCGTTAAACCGAGCAACCGCTTGTATCCGCCAAAGATTGCCGCGATGTTAGTCCATTTATCGACGACGGTTTCCGGGCGCGGTTTGTCGCGCTCGTAGGGCAAAATGCGAACCGTGCCGTCGGCGCGTAAAATCGCAAATGAATCCGCAAGGTCGGCAATGTCGATAATATTATTCCATTGCGCAAAATAATTCGCGGGTTGATTATCCTTGTAAATTCGCTTGTCTTTGCCCAAAATTACGCAACCGTCGGTATATGTTGCCAGCACCTGCAAAACGTCGTGACACTGCAAAAGCCACGCGATTTCCTGCGCCGCGTCGTCGTCGGAGATATTGCAAACAAGCGACAGCCCGCCGTCTCGGCGTATGCCGATTAAGCCGTCGGGGTAGCGCGCGATGCCGGCGATATCCGAAAATGTTGACAAATCGTACCGCGAACGCCCGAACGCTTGCGCCGTTCCGTCGCCCAGTACGCAAATACTGTCGCCGCCGAAAGCGTACACTCCGCGAACATCCGTAAGATGCCCGACGTCGCATTCGTCATAGGCGTTCGAACCCGTCGCCAAAACACGACCGTCGGCGCGAAGCCCCAAAGTATGCGCATCCCCCGCCGCAACCGCCACAATATTTTCCCATCCCGATACATCACATTGAAACTCGGAGTTGTCGCCGTCGGCGAAAACCGTGCCGTCCGACGAAATCGCAACAACGTGCTTTTTGCCGATTGCCGCAATCCCTCGCGGGCTGCTTTCAACGACGGAAACGATTTTTTCTTCCTCGGCGGAAGCGTCTTCCGAAAGCCCCATTGCAACCCCGAAAAGCCGCACAACCCAAAGGGCGGCGGCTTGTTCCATGGCAAATGTTTCCGTTAAATTTTTGGCGAGTTTTTTTTCCGCAAGGGCGTATGCGTTTTCCGGCGTATTTTTCAACGTATTAAAGCCGTCGATTTCCACAAATGAGCGCACCAAAATACGCTCGCGCGGCATATCGGGCGCAAGGTCGAGCAAAATTGCGTTTGTGCGGTGCATGTTTCCCAAGACGTCGCCGTATTCGCGCATAATGCGGGCGAGTATTTCCTGCATTCGGATATTCCCCTCCGGGTACGTGTCGATACATTATACCGCCTTTGCCGGAGCGCGGCAAGGTAAGGGTCACAACAAACGCATGAATAAGATTTTGAGAGGCTTCGCGAACTTTTTGAATGATGGTGCGTACGCTTTGATTGCCGGCAAACATCGTCAAAACTTCATCAATTGACGAAAAAATCCCTCGAAAACAAATTTCGAAAAAACTAAAAAATCGCGCATTCGCGCGATTCAGACAAAAAAGGCTGGTGAGCAGATTTGAACTGCCGACTTCCTCCTTACCAAGGAGGTACTCTACCCCTGAGTTACACCAGCAAATATTACCGGGGAAATGCCGTAAACGGCACACATCCCAAGTTTTTGACGGACGTCATTACATTAACTTCCTGCGTAAGATTTTCACACCTGTTGAATTGCGAAAGCCTGCATGTACGAGAATTTTCTACCTGCCGAAGCGCGAATCTTCTGCGGAACGTTGGTAGGCTTGCAACGTGTATTCTTCGAAAAACTGCCGAACGCGCGGAACATGACGTTGTGTTTCGGCAAAGGGCGGGATTCCGCCGTGGCGACGAACCGCACCTGCGCCAGCATTATACGCGGCGAGAGCAAGGTCGATATCTTGGTCGAACATGTCGAGCATACGGCGCAGATACGCCGTTCCGCCTTCGATGTTTTGGCGAATATCAAACGGGTCGGTTACGCCCAAAGATGCCGCTGTGCCGGGCATAAGCTGCATAAGACCCATCGCGCCCGCATGGGAAACAGCGTCGTGGCGATAACTGCTTTCCGCACGAATAACGGCGCGAACCAAATTCGGGTCGAGGTTGTGACGTGCAGATGCAAGCTCAATTTCAGCCTCAATTGCTTGCCGAATAAATGCGTCTGCCTCGCCGCCGCTCGAAAAATATTCCATAATCGCGCTGAAAGGAACATCGGAAATACCCGAGCGAGCCGGTTCGGTGTCGTCCTGTCGGGTAACGGCACGTGAAGCGGAAGCCGCTGTTGCCGCACGCCTTTGAGCCGCCTGCGAAAGCAAAACCTCTCCGCCCGGAAATCTTGAAAGAATATTTCCTGCAATTTCATTGTATAAATTCGTCGGGTTAATCATCGCCGCTCACCCCCTCGACACATTTTACA
The DNA here is from genome assembly GCA_009781765.1 of Defluviitaleaceae bacterium. Taxonomy (GTDB): domain Bacteria; phylum Bacillota; class Clostridia; order Lachnospirales; family WQUN01; genus WQVC01. The sequence continues at coordinate 11,094 of WQVC01000041.1, forward strand.
CAAAAAAAAGATTTTTGCAAGTAAAAATTTTTTCTTTTTAAAACTCTTTTTTCTTTTTAAAACTCTTTTTTCTTTTTAAAACTCTTTGGGGACTCTGTCCCCAAACCCCTTGCAAGGGGACAAATGCCCCCTTGACCCCGTCATAAAATCGCGCATTCGCGCGATTTAAATTCGAAATCGAAGCTCCGAATCGAAAAAATTTTAAATCCTATTCGGTAACCAACCGGCCACTAATAGGATTGATTCTGTTGTTTTAATTTGCGGATGGGTATATAATTACGGGGAATGTGCGTATCAGGCGTACGATAAAAAAACTGCCTATATTTCCCGTTGGGAGGTGTTTTTTTGCGCAATAGTTCGAAACAGTCGTTACGGTCGGCGTCGGGATTTATTTTTGTCCTGCTCGGCTCGACGGCAATCGCCTTTGCGGCAAATTTATTAAATTCAACTTTTCTTATTGCAATTACGGTTGCAGCCGTTGCAGCGATTTTATTTGCGTGTTTGTATTTTTTTGTGATTCGCAAAAACGCCCGAGAACAAGAGCAAATCAGGCAAACCTCAAACGAACGTTTCAGCCTTATGCTCGATACCGTTCCGCTTGTTGTGCGGTATTGGAGCGCAAACCTTGAAATGATTGACTGCAACCGGGCGGCTTGCGATGCATATAATTTTTCCGATAAAGAAGCCTTCATTAAGAATCAACACGAATACTTCGAACGTTGCGGGCAAGCAGCAAAAATTTTGCGTTCGGAGTTAAAAAACGCCTTTGATACGGGCGAATGCAGCTTCGTTTTCGAGGACAGATACTCCGACGGCAAGCTCATGCTTACCGAAGTTGACGGCATTCGTACGGTTCTCGGCGGCGAGCCGGTTGTCATTACCTATTCGAGAGATGTTACGCAAATTAAAAAAGCCGAATCGGAAGTTCGCCGCCGCGAGGTTGCGGAAGAAGCAAATCGTGCAAAAAGCGAATTTTTGGCGCGCATGAGCCACGAAATTCGTACGCCGATTAACGCAGTTTTGGGCATTTCGGAAATTGAGCTTCGGAAGTCCGGTTTGCCGCTTCACGCCAAGGAGTCGTTTGCGAAAATCAACAACTCCGCAAATTTGCTGCTGACAATTGTAAACGATATTTTAGACCTTTCGAAAATCGAAGCCGGCAAAATGGTGTTGATTCCTAAGGCGTACAATTTGGCGTCTGTAATCAACGATGTGGCGCAAATTAACATCGGGTATCTTGATACAAAAAATTTGGAATTTCGTATGCGGGTTGACGAAAATCTTCCCGCCGGTCTTATCGGCGACGATTTCAGAATCAGGCAAATTTTGAACAACGTGCTTTCAAATGCCTTCAAATATACCGAACGCGGATATGTTGAGCTGACATGGAATTCGCGCTCGTACGAATCAGACCGCGTTATGCTTGAAATTACGATAACCGACACGGGTTTCGGCATGACAAAAAGTCAGCTTTACATTTTACAAAACAGCGAATACACCCGTTTCCATGAACACGAAAACCGAAACATCGACGGCACCGGACTCGGGTTGCCGATTGTTCATAAAATGTTGCGTCTTATGGATGGTCATGTAAAAATCGAAAGCGAAGTAAATGAAGGAACAAAAGTTTCGGTGCATATTCCGCAACAAATAATCGGCACCGGCGTTATCGGCAGGGAAATTGCCGATAAGTTGCAAAAATTCGAAAAAGCCATGCGTGTTACCGGCGAAAATTTTGCATTTGTCCCCGAATCTATGCCTTACGGCAAGGTTCTCATTGTTGACGACGTGGATGCAAATGTTTATGTTGCCAAGGGGCTTTTGGCTTTTTACGATTTAAATGTAGAAACATCCGTAAGCGGTTACGAGGCGATTGACCGTGTAAAACGCGGCGAAGTCTTCGATGTAATTTTCATGGACCACATGATGCCCGGGCTTGACGGCTTCGAAACCATGAAAATTCTGCGCGACAAAGGCTACACCGCACCGATTGTCGCGCTTACGGCAAATGCAATAATCGGCCAAGCCGAGGAATTTATAAAAGGCGGCTTTGACGATTTCATTTCAAAACCGATTCAAACAAATCATCTTAATGCGACCTTGCATAAGTTTGTTAAAGACAAGCAACCGCCCGATGTAATCGCCGCCGCTACGCAATCGCGCTCGAAAAAACCCGCGCCGAGTTCAAATAATTTGGCGGAAAGAATGCGATTGGATTTTGCAAAAAATCACGCCGACGGATTTAAAAATCTGAAAACAGCCATAGATGCACACGACACGGAATCCGCGATTCTTGCGGCGCATACGCTTAAAGGCGTGGCGGGTCTTATCGGCGAAAAAGAACTTGCAACATCGGCGGCACGTGTTGAGCAAATTTTAGCAAAAGGCGATACGCCTTCAACGAAGCTGCTTGATTCGGTTGAAGGCGAAATGTTTCGTATACTCGGCGACGCGCCGCAGGATAACGCCAAAAATTCGCGCCCATTGGATGAGCGCGGTTCGCTCGCACTTTTGGCCGAAATTGAGCCGCTTCTTATGTCGCAGGATACCGAATGCCTGAATTTTGTTAATAACCTGAAAAATATCCCTCAGTCTGAAACATTGTGTCGGCAAATCGAAAATTTCGACTTCGACGACGCGCTTAAAACCCTGTACGCATTGAAATCCGAACTTGAGGTGGTGACGCAATGAACAGCGTACTGATTGTGGACGACGAAGCTATGAACATTACCGCTCTCATGCATGTGCTGAGCAAAGATTACAAAGTTTATGCCGAACGCAAGGGAAAAAACTGTCTTGATACAGCAATAAATTTACGCCCCGACTTAATTCTGCTTGATGTTGTAATGCCGGACGCTGATGGTTTCGAAATCATCGGCCAACTTAAAAGCAACGAAAAAACTAAAGAAATCCCTGTTATTTTTTTGACGGTAAAGGCTAATTCCGATGACGAAGTAAAGGGGTTTTCTTTGGGTGCGGTGGATTATATTTGCAAGCCGTACAGTCCGCTTATTATTGAAACGCGGGTTCGGCATCAAATAAATTTATTAAATTTTACCCGCCGCGAACGAGAAATCGCATACATGCAAAAAGTTATGTTCGAGTCGCTTCCGATTCCGTTTTCGCTTTGGAACGACGAGTATGAAGTCATAGATTGCAACCGCGCAATGTCCGAACTTTTGCAAATGCCTGACAAAAAATCAACGCTTGAGCATTTTTACGAATTTTTTACGCAAACGCAGCCTTGCGGAACGCCTCCGGACGAAAAAATACGGCGTCTTATCGACGAGGTGCTTGCAAAAGATTGTTATGTTCGGCATCGATGGAATCATTTGGTTGGCGGAAAAATTGTTCCGGTTGAAATTTCGGCTACGCGGGTTCAAATTCGCGGAAAATATTTTTGCACCTGCTACGCCGTTGATATGCGCCCCATTGAAGCCGCAATCGAATCGGAAGAAAGCAATCGCGCAAAAAGCCGTTTTCTTGCGCGCATGAGTCACGAAATTCGTACGCCGATTGCCGCCGTTATGGGGCTTACGGAAATTCAGCTTCGAAATCAGTCCGTTCCGCCCCATATGGAAGACGCACTCACGCAAATTTACAGCTCTTCAAAAACTCTTTTAAACATCGTGAACGATATTTTGGATTTTTCAAAAATCGAGTCGGGCAACATACCCATCATAAATACCGAATACGACGTGGCAAGCCTCGTTAGCGATGCCGTACAGCTTCACTTGGTTTATTCCGAGCGCAAAGACGTCAAATTTGTAATGGAAATTGACGAAAATTTGCCGGTAAAGTTAATCGGCGATAATTTGCGCATCAGGCAAATTATCAATAATTTACTTACGAACGCATTTAAATTTACGGAAACCGGCGAAATTACATTTTCGCTTCATTATTGCAGCAACGAACTTGTCATAAAAATTAAAGATACCGGGCGCGGCATGACAACTCGTCAAGTCGAAAAACTCGGAAGCGAATACACTGCCGACAGCTCCGTTGTAAGCGGAACAGGCTTAGGGATTCCGATTGTTTACAGCCTTGTTAAAATGATGGCGGCAAGCATTGATTTTAAAAGCAAACCCGGAGTCGGCACATGCGTGGAAGCCCGTATTCCGCAAAAAGCGTCCGGCGCGGATGTAATAGGAAAAGAACTTGCCGCAAGTTTGAAAAATTTTGAATCGCAAAAATGGCCGGTTGCCAAAGAACTTGAATTTGAACCCGAACCCATGCCGTACGGAAAAGTTCTTGTTGTTGACGATGTTCCCACGAACTTATATGTAGCCGAAGCAATGCTCGAATCATTTTCGCTGACGGTTGAGCTTTGCGAAAGCGGATTCGAAGCCGTCGAAAAAGTGAAAAACGGCCTTGAATACGACGTGATTTTCATGGACCACATGATGCCCGACCAGGACGGCATTGAAACCACAAATATTCTGCGCCGAATGGGCTACACCCGCCCTATTGTCGCGCTCACAGCGAATGCCGTAAAAGGTCAAGCCGAAATTTTTTTGAACAACGGTTTCTCCGGATTCATGTCAAAACCAATCGACATCAACCTTTTGAATTCGTATCTTGTGCGGTTTGTGAAAAATCGACAGGTTTGACAAGCCGCAAACATTGGATTATCATTACGTTTACCATTTTTAAGGCATTTGTTTTTTAAGAGGGGAGCTTTTTTTTGATGAGAAAAATGTTACTTGCAACACTGTTTTGCGTCGGTTTGGTTTTTGCGGCATGTACACCAACGGTCGAAGCACCGCCGGCTGAAGGACTCGACATAGCCTACACACCCGAAACCGGTTACCGGGCAATTGCACCGCGAAGTGTAAACGCCCGTTTTATTATGGCAACCGGCGGCGTTGCCGGAACGTACTATCCGTTCGGCGGCGCAATGGCAACGGTTATCAACAATAACAGCGGTCTCAATGTAACGATTACATCGTCGGGCGCATCTGCCGACAACGTAAACCAAATTGCCGAAGGCGACACCGACATTGCAATCGTTCAAAACGACGTCATGTACTACGCTTTTACCGGAACAAGCATTTGGTCTGACCGTCCCCCCGTAAGAAATATGGGAACGCTCATGTCATTGTATCCCGAAACCGTGCAAATCGTAGTTTTAGCCAACTCCGACATTCACAGCGTTTCCGACCTTGCGGGGCATCGTGTATCTGTCGGTGCGCTCGGCTCGGGCGTAATGGCAAACGCATCGCAAATTCTTGCTGCGTACGGGCTCAGCTTTGACGACATCAACGACTTTCATTTGAACTTTGCGGATTCCGCGTCGGCGATGCAAGACTTTAACATCGACGCATTCTTCGTAACCGCTGCAACACCGAACACCGCTGTCGCCGAGCTTTCCCGTAACCGCGATTTGCGCATCCTCCCGCTCTCCCAACAAGGCATCGACAATCTTATGGGCGAATATAACTTCTACGTTCGCGTTACCGTAACAAGTGACGACTACGACTTCGTTACCGAGCCGGTTGAAACCGTTGCGGTTCAAGCGACTCTCGTTGCTTCACTCGACACCGTTTCCGACGACGAAGCCTTTGAAATTGTGCGTTCACTTATTCAAAATCAACCCGCCGTTTTTGCGGGTCACGCTCGCGGCGCGTATATGAGCCTCGAAAACGCCGTTCAATCCATAAGCGTACCGTTTCATCCGGGCGCATTGCAATTTTTTCAAGAGGCAGGCATTTTAGACTGAAAGCCGCATCTTGTTTTATCCCGTTACGATACGGGCGAATATTTATTTTCGCATCCCGCAAGCGAGGGTGATGAGTTCACGGTTTGGTTTGTTCATTCCGTGAACCAAAGCCCCGTAGCGGAGATTTTTAATACACGTGACGGCAGCATTGTGCTGTCCGCACTGGAGTTTCAAGATTTCGGGGCGGGTATGCCGACGGAAATTCTGCCGGGGCAACAGCTTACGCATCTTGAGGGCGGTGTTATGCGAATTGACGGCATCAACCTCGAAAAAAATGTGTTGCGCTATATGGTTGGTCGCGCAACGGACTTTATTTTGTATATCGGACACGAACGAATAAAACTCAACGAGCTTGCCGAACCCGGTACGCTTGTTGAGTTTTCTATAAGAAGGGGGCATTTCTGAATGTCTGAAAAAGAAAAAAATGCGACTGAGCCGGTCAAAAACGAAGCAGTTGCGGAAGAAGTCGTAACTGCGGAAGTCGAACCGCCCAAAAATGAAGAAATCTTAAATGCGACAAATGAACCGGCCGAAAGCGCAACTGCTTCGAAAATCCGCGAAAACACCGATACTCAAAACGACATTCCGAACGAAGAAGAATTTAAAAAAGTAATGTCAAAATACGACCCGTCGGCACGGACACGCCATTTCGACGGAGTTCCGAAAATCATTATTCGGTGTTCGCTTGTTCTCTTTGCCGCATATATGCTTCTCATTAACATAGTGCAGTTTCCGTGGATGTCGCCGCAAATTCATCGTGCATCTTTCGCGGGGATTGTCATTTTTTTTGCATTTCTCCTCTATCCTGCCCCGAGCAAACTCGGCAACACCCGCGTAAATCATGTGCCGATTACGGATTTTCTCCTCGGCATTGCCGGCGCGGGTTCTTTTTTCTATTTCGTGTTATTTTTTGAGAGAATCACGGGGCAAATGGGCGCGATAACAACAATGGATTTTCACGTGGTTGTTATCGCTGTGATTATTCTTTTTATCGCATGTTATCGCGTTGTGGGTACGCCGCTTATGATTGTTGCGGCTCTTTTTTTGGCTTACGCGCTTTTCGGAAATCATATTCCGGGCATGTTCGGGCATCGCGGCTTCCGAATGGTGCGTTTGGCAAACCATTCTTTCTACCAGATGGAAGGTATTTTGGGTGTTCCCGTCGGGGTTGCATCAACTTTTATTTTCGTATTTTTGCTGTTCGGCGCGTTTATCAGAAAAACGGGCATCGGGCAGTTTTTCATTGACATTTCAACCGCTCTTGCAGGTCGCGCCGTGGGCGGTCCCGCTAAAGCAACCGTTATAGTTTCCGCGCTTCAGGCGTCTATTTGCGGCAGCTCCGTTGCAAACACCGTTTCATCCGGCTCATTTACGATTCCCATGATGAAACGCCTCGGTTACGACAAAAATTTTGCCGGTGCCGTTGAAGCGTCCGCAAGCACGGGCGGACAAATTGTTCCTCCGATTTTAGGCGCGGCGGCGTTTATTATGGCGGATATTACCGGAGTTCCCTTTGCACAAATCGCGTTGGCGGCACTCATTCCCGCAATGTTATATTTTGTTTGCGTTTTCGCCGCCGTGCATTTCGAGGCGAAAAAGGCAAATTTGCAACCCATACCCGAATCGGAAATTCCCAAGGCACTGCCTCTTATTTTGCAACGCGGCTACCTGATGCTCGGGCTTTTGGCCGTAGTTTTTTTCCTCGCAATCGGATACACCCCCACAACTTCGGCAGCTTACGGTATCGTTGTTTGCATAATTTTGAGCATGTTCCGTAAAGATACTCGCCTTACGCCGCTGAAAATTTTTGAGGCGATGGAAACTGCCGCGAAAAACGTTGTGAGCATCGGCGTTGCCTGTGCCATGGCGGGCATCGTTGTGGGCGTGGTAACGCTGACCGGACTCGGCATAACTTTCGCGAACGCAATGCTTTCCATGGCGAATGTCATCAACCACGACGGTTTCCGTCTTATTGCAGTGTTGTTTTTCTGTATGCTTGCGTCGTTGATTTTGGGACTCGGCGTACCCACAACAGCAAAATATGTAATTATGGCGACGGTTACCGCTCCGATTCTCGTCGGTTTCGGCCTTGACGCTTTCGGCAATCCGATTATTCCGCTGCTTGCGGCGCACATGTTTGTTTTCTACTTCGGAACAGACGCCGATATTACGCCGCCGGTCGCTCTTGCGTCATACGCCGCCGCCGCAGTAAGTCGCGGCGACCCGATGAAAACCAGTGTAATTGCAATGAAGCTCGCGATTGCCGCATATATCATCCCGTATATTTTTGTTTTTAATCCGCAAATGCTGTTCATCAACCCGACCGTTTACGGCATTATTACGGGCGTGATTTCCGGCATAGTCGGAATAATCGGCATTGCCGCCGCCGTAAGCGGATTTTTTGTGCGGCGTTTGCCGTGGTATTTGCGTATCTTGTTGATTTTTGCCGGAATTTTGGTAATCGACCCCGGCATGTTGACCGATATTTTCGGCGCAATCGTTGTAGGCGGCGTTTACGTTTGGCAACGATTCATCAGCAAGGACACGAATGCTCCGCCCGACGCGCCTGCTGTTGCGGCGGCTTAGTCGGATAAAAACCTCTTGGGGGAACTTTTGAAAAAGTTCCCCCGAACCCCGGAAACTTTTGAAAAAGTTTCATCAAAACTTTGACATAAAATCGCGCTTCGCGCGATTTTTTTGTTTTTGTCGAACTTTTTGAAAAAAGTTCGCAGGGGTTTGGGGACGGAGTCCCCAAGGTTTAAAATATAATTCTGCATAAAACCCCCTTCCGTGGTGAATGATATTTTCATCATGCGTGAAGGGGTTTTTTTATGGACGTTTATATGCCTAAGCAGGAAGAACAAAGCGCGGAGCAAAATCCCCCCGCGTCCGCGCCGCAACCTGAAGTTATGCCGCCGCCGATTCCGAATCCGCGCGGAGTGATTCAAATTCTGACGATTATCGGACAAATTGAAGGGCATATACTTATGCCGCCAACGAATAAGGCGACGAAGTACGAGCTTGTTATTCCGCAGCTTGTTGCCTGCGCGGAAAGCACCGAAACGGACGGACTGCTTGTTTTGCTCAATACAATGGGCGGCGACGTTGAGGCGGGGCTGGCTCTTTCGGAGCTGATTGCGCATTTGGGCAAACCGTCTGTGTCGCTTGTTCTCGGCGGCGGTCATTCAATCGGTGTGCCGCTTGCGGTTTCCGCGCAATTTTCGTTCATCGCGCCGTCGGCAACAATGACAATTCATCCCGTTCGGATGAACGGTACGCTCGTGGGCGCGCCGCAAACTTATGAATACTTCAACAAAACCCAAGACCGCGTACAGGATTTCATTACAGCGCATTCGAAAATTTCGCGAGAGCGTTTAAACAAATTGATGATGGACACGCAAACTATGGCGCAGGATGTCGGAACGATTTTAATCGGCGAAGAAGCCGTAAAAGAGGGAATAATCGATGCAACGGGCGGTCTGTACGACGCCATGGAAAAACTTTATGAGTTGATAGGCAAGGAAAGTTAATGTATGAATAGGATTTCCGTGCAAAACCGCCGATTTTCTTGACTCGGCGGTTTTTTTTGCGTATTATGCGAGTAAGTTACATATTTCGACTATATTCGGGGGCGGGTATGAAAGCAAAAAATTTATTATTTATAGCGAACGCCGTTGAGAACCGTGAAGGCGAGGCGGAAAAGCGCGGGCATCAACGCGTTTTCCGGCGAAGCCTGAACGGGCTTCTCAAGTGCGTTCGCTTTACGTTCGTATTTGCAATTTTCGCGATTTTCTCGGTTACGGTTTACGGGCAGGATGTTGTTGTGCGTCTGGTTATCGACGGCACGGAAGTTTTTGATTTGCCCGCACCGCCGATTGTTGTGGACGGCCGAACGCTTGTGCCGGTTCGTGAAGTTTTTGAGCGCGTGGGCGGAATTGTCGGTTGGCACGCGGGGCATCGTCAGGTGTCGCTTTTTTACGGCGACGATGTAATCGTTATGACAATCGACGAGTACCGCGCAAATTTTAACGGCGATTTTTTCGAAATGCACACGCCGCCGATTATCCATAACGAAAGAACCATGATTCCGTTGCGATTTCCGGCGGAGGTGTTCGGGTTTGATGTGCGGTGGGACGATGAAAAACGCGCCGCAATTGTAAATTCGCCCGGAAACGGAAACGGGTCCGGCGACGAGCCGAATGAACCTGAATCCCCGGTAATTATTCTGCCGCCGGCAGGCGACGACACGCCGATGTTGCCCGTGGTTGACCCCCCTACCCTTCCCCCCGTTGACGAACCGCCCGAAGATGATGAGCTTCCGCCGCCGGGCGTAACTGCGCGTCCGGTTTTGAATCCCGAGGATTTGGCGCGGGATATTTCAGCCCTGCCGATTCAAACGATTCTGCATCCGCAAACCACGATTACCGCGCTGCAAACGCCGCGCGAAACAGGAGCTGCGGCATTTGTGGCGATTGCGTCGTCGCCGATTTCGGAGGTTCAGCATTTTTTGTTGTCCGACAATCGGCTTGTTATTGATATTCACAATGCGGCATCGGCGTTGACGGGTAATTTTGATATTTCCGGGTCAAATGTGCCGATAAGCGGCGTTCGCGCCTCGCAGTTTTCGCAAGAGCCGTCGGTTGCGCGGATTGTTTTTGATGTAATCGGCTCGGCGGAATACAGCGTTTCACTGTCCGACGACCGAACCCGCCTGACCGTTTCGTTTTCACGCAATCGGATTTCGGCGGTTTTACCCGCGCAGTCCGACGAATTTTCCCAATCGCTTCTTATTGCGGGCGACGTTCTGCCGTCAATCACGGTTTCGACGGAAGGTTTTCCGCATTTTATCACGCTCAACATCGACAACGCCGACATGGCAGCGGCGGGCGGCATTTTTGAGGCGGGAAATTTTGCATCGCATTTCGAAACCGGACAAAATACCGACGGAACGGCATTTGTGCGCGTATTTGTTCGCGACGAATGGCCGTCGTTCAGCCTTTCGCAAAATGCGAACGTTGTGGCGTTCACGTTGCATCGCAGTATTTCCGGTATGCGTTACGATTCCGTGAATCGCGAACTTCGCATCTCGCGCGAACTTGCGCTGAACCTTTCCGCCGCGCCGCGCATCAACGATTATTTGCGATTCAGATATACATTTGTTCTGCCGGCGGAAGCGGAAGTTTTCGGGCGCGGCGAAATGTCTGTGCCGGACGGGTTTGTTAATTCCGTTTCGCTTTCGCGGGTCGGCGAACACATGCATTTGACATTTAACACGGCGCGAGTGTTGTCGTTCACCGTTTTCGAAGAACCGGATTATTATGTAATTCGCGCTCAGTTACCGCGCGAAATTTCGCCGTTCATCGTTGTAATCGACCCCGGTCACGGCGGCTCGGCCCCCGGCACGAGTCATCACGGCGTTGTTGAAAAAGATTTCGCGCTTGATGTTTCGCGGATGGTTATGCAACATCTCGAATCCGACCCGTTTATCACAGCGTTTGCGACTCGTCGCGAGGATGTGTATGTTTCTGTGTTGGGTCGCGCGGAATTTGCAAATAATTTGGGCGCGGGACTGTTTGTTTCGATTCACGCCAATGCGGCGGAGCGCGAAGGCGTACCGAACCCCGAACCTCACGGTATCGAAACATGGTACACAATCAGCGAGCTTGAAACCGCCGCCAATCATTCGACGGACAGTCGCCGGGTCGGTCAAATTTTTCAACAAAATTTAATCAACCGCACCAATGCCAACAACCGCGGCTTGCGTCACGAGCCGGATTTTGTTGTTCTGCGCGAAACGAATATGCCGGCTGTTTTGCTTGAACTCGGATTTTTAACAAATCCCGACGAAGCCGCGCTTTTGGCGTGTCCCGACTACCGCAGAACACTTGCGTCGGCAATTTATCAGAGTATCGTTGAAGCGTTCGCGCTTGCGTAGTACGGGCAATCAACCTCGCCCGAATATGTTGCCGACGTAACGGAAACTTCCCGCAAATTACATTTTCCTTCGTGTTGATACATGCATGAATGTGTACAGTTTATGTCCATTATAATCCTCCCTGTTTTTGACACCGAAAACGCGCCTTCACAGCGCGTTTTTTATTATGCCCCGAAATGAAATTTGCAACCGGATTCGAGAGAATGTGCGTTTGTGCGAGTTCGAAACCCGGGTGTTATCGCGATTTTTTTCCGATCTATTGCAAAACATTTTAAAATGTCGTATCGTACAAAACATGCAAAAGGACGCAGGCAAGCAATCAAACGCAACTGATGCTTAAACGATTAAAGAAGGGTGACGCGGGTATGAAATCGAGTGTTTTTTCCGAAAACGACAACGAGCGCACCGCTAACAATGCATAGCAAATTTTCCGTACTGAAGCGCAAACCGCTTTACACAAAAAAACCACGGCAAACAGAAACCCGGATACGGCCCTCCGGAGCGATTCTGCCTGTCGTGGCTTATTTTTTTGTTTTTGAGCAATGAAAAAAGTTCGGACGTCCGAAGTCGGAACTTTGCCCCAAGCACCGTCGCGCGGTTGTATACATGGTGTTGGAAAGCGGGCATTGTTCCGTTATGTGTAAGAGTCGAGGTGTTGCCTCTTCGCTTGGATACAATATAACCGAACAATATTTTGATGTCAAGCAATTTGCGAATACATTTTCGAAAATCGCGTCAGCATGATGCGGCTTCGTTTTGGTATGGAATTGATGTGCCGCATTTTTTTCGTCCAACCCATTGCAAAGCGTTTCCGGATGCTGTATCGTACAAAATACGGAAACGCTTTGCAATGGGTTTAACGAAAAAATCAGAAAAAAATACAAAAAACGCACTGAGAGAGGTAGCCCTTCCTCAATGCGTTTTTTCGTATTGCAAAGCACTATAAAACTTGTGTACGCTCAACATGTGTACGCTCAACAATCGTAAGTTCCATACGGTTTAAGCTGTCAAGCCCGCCCCGTTGTTGGTCAAAAATATCGTTTGCAATCATTTGACCCACTGCCGCTTCAATTTCATTAAGCGGCAAACCAGTAACCGGGTTTTTAATTCGCATCGAACGGCGTGAGCCGGTTGTCGTGTTGAAAACTATCGAATAATAATTCATTCTGCACCTCCTTTCCTGAAAATTTTTTGCACTCTATCGTACAAGGTCCATTGTAACGTTAAGCCTTGCGGCGCATTGTCCGTTGTTGTAAAGCGTTTCAACGGCGTCAACAAAGTTCGCCAATGTTGCGGCGGTAACCGTCGGCGATACAGTCGCGACAGAAAATACACTTCTGCGCTCGTCGTTTGTA
>WQVC01000042.1 GCA_009781765.1 Defluviitaleaceae bacterium
GCATGGTGTTGCGGTGTTACAAGGTGCAACCGTTATACAGCGGCTTCGGCACGGAGCGGTGCGGTCAGTTTCAGGGCGAACCCCTTCCTGAGATGGCAAATACGTCCTTTGGCATAGAAGCGACTGCGTAATTTCTCGGTTGCAGGGCAAGTATACTTCAACTTTCATACCATGTTATCCGGAACGGTTCTGAGAATTTTTCCTGGAATTTTTCCTGGAATCGTTCATATTGACATTGCACGAATCCGCCCAAACCTGTGAACTTCGTCAAGTTTTTGTTTTTGCACAATTCTCGTAAGTGCGATAGCAAGGTTGGCGGTCTTGACGATTTATCATATCATTGCGTACAATATTACACGTGTAAGAACGGGAGGTGTATTTATGAAATCCGGTACTGAAATTTCGGATGCTGAATATCAGGTAATGAAAATAATTTGGGCGGCAGGCGTTCCCCTGAATACTAACGAGGTTGTTGATAAATTGGAAGCATCTTCGTCATGGAAACCCAAAACCATACACACGTTGCTTTCGCGGTTAGTAAAAAAAGGCGCGTTGCAACACGAAAAAAACGGACGTGTTTTTGTTTACACGCCTCTCGTAAAAGAATCCGACATCTTGGCAAAAGAAAACGACAATTTCCTTAATCGGTTCTATGATGGTGCATTGGATTCAATGATTGTGAATTTATTGGAGCAAGATAAACTTTCCGAAGATGATATTGTTGCGTTAAGAAAAATTTTAGACGAAAGATTACCGGAAAGGCGGTAGTGCCGATGAGTTCATTTACATTCCACTTTATGGCGGCAACTTTTGTGTCTTCGATTGGCATGGTGCTTGTTTTGATTGTAAAAAGTTGCCTGAAAAAACATTTGTCTGCCGGAGGGCAATATAATTTGGGATTTTTATATTTTGCATTGTTGGCAATTCCTCTCATTCCGAGAGGTTTTTTTTCCTTATTTAATTCGGGAAGTCGGGTTATCCGCAACGCCGGAAACGTGCCGGCAACATCAAGCCCGAGCAGTGCAGAACTTGTTGCAGCCTACAGCAACGGTTGGCTTCAGGATTTTGCATTAGCGGCAGACAGTTCTGCGCCGGGGTATATTCCTTTAATTGCAGGCGGTTTATGGATTTCAGGAGTTATCTTTTCAGCAGGACTCGCTTTGTTGTGCAATCGAAAGCTGCGTTTAATCAGTGAATCAGTAAAGCCGATAAAAGACGATGAGCTTCTTTCTTTGTTTTTTCGTTGCAAGGAAGAAACAGGTGTTAAGCGAGATGTACTTACAGGCACATCTGTAATTGTAAATACGCCGATGACGATGGGATTTTTCAAACCTGTAATCATATTGCCCGCAACGAAAATGAAACCGAGCGATGCGCGTTATGCCATATTGCACGAGTTGGCTCATTGCAAAAAAAGAGATATTCAAGTCAACGGCATCATGTGTCTGTTTCAAATTTTGTTTTGGTTTAATCCCTTAGTTCATATCGCTTTTAAGCGAATGCGGTTGGACAGAGAATTAGCGTGTGATGCCTTTGTGTTGGAAATGCTCCCCAAGGAGCAACGTACTGACTACGGACGAGCCTTGCTGAATTTCGTGAGCAAATTTTCCCGCTCGCCCGCGCTTTTGTTCATCACGAGAATGGGCGGTTCAAAGCCGCAAATTGTAAGTCGAGTTAAGCACATCGCTTCATACGTGAAAGAAACAAGTCTGCTTCGGGCGAAAAGTATTTGTATTTTCGTGCTGATGGGGATTCTTGTTATGTGCAAAATACCTGTAGTTTCCGCATTTGCAAATACCGGAGATGACATTTTTATCTTCCGTGCAGAGAATGTAACATACAGCGATTTATCCGATTTTTTTGACGGGCTTGAAGGCAGTTTTGTTTTGTATGATTTAAATGAGGGCGCATATACAATTCACAACAGAGGTATGAGTGTAACGAGAGTGTCGCCAAATTCAACATATAAAATTTTCAGTGCTCTTATTGCCATGGAGACGGGTATTTTAGATTCGGACAATACAGGGCGCGAGTGGGACGGCACGTTGCATCCTTTTGAATCATGGAATCAAAACCACAATCTGGCTTCGGCCATGCAAAGTTCCGTGAATTGGTATTTTCAAGATTTCGACAGGCAAACAGGTATTGAACAACTGTATTCGTACCTGGCACAATTGTCCTACGGCAATCGAAATCTTTCCGGCGGCGTAACGGATTTTTGGGCTGAATCGTCATTGCGAATATCGCCTGTTGAGCAAGTCAGAATTTTGAGAGATTTGCACCAAGGGAATACAATATTTGAAGCAAGGCACACAGACGCGATTAAAGATGCATTGCAGTTGGCTGAGCGAGACGGGGTTATGCTTGCGGGCAAAACCGGAACAGGGATTATAACCGGGGCTGTGAACGGCTGGTTCATTGGATTTGTTGAAGCGGACAGCAACACATTCTTTTTTGCAACATATGTTCAAGGTGACTCGGATGCAGGCGGCAGTGCCGCTTCACTAATCACTTTGGATATTTTGGAATACAAGGGTATTTTTTAGCCAAATTTTTTGAAGGATTCCCGGAAAAACGCTTGACTTTTATTTCTTACGCGCGTAATATCAAAAAAATACTACACTCGTAAGAAATAAGGGGGAGGGTTATTTATGCGCAGACCCGGTGAGGAAAACCAAAGATACCCGCAACAATCACCTGTAAATCCGAGGCGCGGCAGGCGGCGCAAACGAAAACCCCTGCGCATCTCAAAAAAGCGTTCGGCATTTTTGTTTGCCGCAATAATCATTGCGACAGTAGCTGTAGCCGGCGTTTTTTTGCGTTCGCCGGAT
The DNA here is from genome assembly GCA_009781765.1 of Defluviitaleaceae bacterium. GTDB lineage: Bacteria > Bacillota > Clostridia > Lachnospirales > WQUN01 > WQVC01. The sequence continues at coordinate 2,832 of WQVC01000042.1, forward strand.
TCTGTGAGCTTGTTTAATGTTTCTGCAACAACTGAGCCGGTTTTACCCGATGAAATTTTGCGCAGATATTTTTCCTATATAGAAAGCGGTCGGTTTGAGCAAATGTACAGCCTTCTTGACAGCGTGAGCCGAGAACGGATTTCGCAGGAAGATTTTATTGAGAGGAATCGAAATATCTATGAAGGAATCGGCGCAAGGAATATTACCGTAACAATCAACGGAACAGAAACTCTTCCCGAAAGACCGGGGCGAAAATTTGTTTTATACACACTGCAAATGAATACGGTTGCAGGCGAAATATCCCATAACGGACGGGCGGTTTTCGAGCTGAGTTCAGGCAATGAATACAGGCTGAACTGGACGTCCGGTTTAATTTTTCCCGAGCTTGGTGAAAGCGACAGGGTAAGGGTGCGCGTTTTACCGGCGGAGCGCGGGCGAATCCTTGACCGAAACGGAGAAATGCTTGCAGGTCCGGGAACTGCCGCTGCGGTTGGTTTTGTGCCGGGAAGAATGAGAAGAGAAGAAGTTCCTGATGACGAAGTTGAAACCGGGATATCGGGCGACAGCGAGTTATACGAGACCGGCGATAATGTACCCGAAACTGCATTCATATATAACGAGGAAGATTTAGCCAAAGTTGCAGAATTATTGGACGTGACACCGGAATTTATAATGCGAAGGCTGAACGCTTCTTATGTCAGGGATGACGTATTTGTTCAATTAAGAATGATTCCCGGAGATGCGCAGGAGTTAATAAACGAATTATTAACTGTTCAGGGCATTCTGATAAACACCGCTCATGTCAGATATTATCCCTTAGGGAGAAGTGCCGCCCATTTAGTGGGATATATTCAAAACATCAACGCGGAAGAATTCGAAGCCCTTCGAGATTACGGCTACCATATGAACAGCGTAATCGGCAGAGCAGGGCTTGAAAGAATATATGAAGATGTACTCCGTGCCGCAGACGGACGAGAAATTTTTATTATCGACAGCGAAGGCAACAGAACAACAACATTGGCAATGCTGCCGGCGGAAAACGGCAGTGATATACGCCTGACGATTGACGCAGATATTCAAAGGCAACTCTATGAAATATTTGCCGAAGATAAGAGCGCGTCTGTTGCAACAAATCCCCTTACCGGCGAAGTTCTTGCCCTTGTAAGCTCGCCCTCGTATGACCCCAATGACTTTGTGCGCGGTATGACAACCGGAATGTGGACAGCACTTAACGAGGACGAAAACCTTCCTCTGTTTAACCGTTTCAGAGCAACATTCAGCCCCGGTTCTACAATGAAAGCAGTAACCGCTGCAATCGGTGTTGACGGAGGATATTTTCACCCGGATGAGGATTTTGGTCGCAGCGGGCTTCGTTGGCAATTAAACGAAAGTTGGGGAAGATTCTTTGTAACAACGGTGCGGGAATATAACGAACCCGCAAATCTGAATAATGCTATGGCGTGGTCTGATAATATTTATTTTGCCAAAGCCACTTTGCGAATCGGCGCAGAGTCGTTTGCCGGTGGTCTGCGAGGGTTGGGTTTCGGGGAACGAATCCCGTTTGAGTATGGAATGTTTTCTTCTATCGTTTCAAGGTCGGGCGAATTTTCATCAGACATTCAATTGGCTGACAGCGGATACGGACAAGGCGAAATACTTATGAACCCCGTTCATTTAGCTGTGATATACGGTGCTTTTGTTACGGGCGGCAATATCTTGGAGCCGCGTTTGGTACTTGAAAATCCCTACCCGGGGCGCACGGGCGAGCCGCCTGCGGAACAATCGGTCGGTTCTCCGCAAATATGGATTCAGGGGGCTTTTTCACCCGAAACAGCCGGTGTCGTTCTCAAAAGTCTGATTTTCGCAGTAGATTACGGAACAGGGCGCAATGCAAGGATTCCCGGCACGGTGCTTGCCGGCAAAACAGGAACAGCAGAATTAAAGGATGCACAGGGCGATGAGGACGGAAGGGAACTCGGTTGGTTTGTATTGCTTACGGCCGATGAAAATGCTGAAAATCCTTTGTTGGTCGTTTCGATGGTTGAAGATGTACAAGGGCGCGGCGGCAGCGGTTATGTTGTGCCGAGAGTCAGACAAATTTTTGAACGGAGATGAATGATATGAGAAATAAAATTACCGGTACGATTGCTGCGGTTGCAATACTACTTACAGCTTGCGGAAACACGGCATCGGAACAGGATTATTATCGGAATATTCCGTTCGGCGAGACATTTCAAAGCGATTCCGCTGACACGCCCGAAAACGACTATGTACCAACAAATGCGATGATTATCGGCGACTACTGTTATCCCGAAAATCCCGCAGAAGAACTGCGCGCCGCACTTGCCGACGATTTCAATTATCGCAACTTGCCCATGACAATCAGCGAGGTGGAAAATGTTGAGTTCGGCAATACAACGTATTCGCAAATCACGATAAATTTTACAGACAGCGAGAATATCGGGCTTGTTTTCTTCAGGAACACAATGCATGATTTTGATTTCTATTTTGACGACAGGCCGAACCCGTCATTTAACATTGCGTTCAAAAACCATGAAAACACGCACGACAAGATAATGCTTTTAACATCCGTTTTCCTGTATTTATCGCCCGACATCAGCCCGGCAGAGGCGGAGAGAATGGCAATAAACCAAGACCGCACGATTTCGACAGACGGTTTCTCTCAGCCGTTGGACATCGGAGGGTATCAAGTGCAGTCGCGGTATACAAATCCGTTTGCATTTATTGAAACGCCCGAATTTACCGCAAAATCAGGCATAAGCGTAAGAGCAATCGGACAGCTGTGGAACGGTGCATTTTATGTAGGAAACGCTCGGCAACTTAACCGCGAAAATTATCACTTGCTGAACTCATCTTTTTGGGTCGATGACGGACATCCTGCTGTTGTGTACGGGGATTTCATTGTTCTCGACACATCGCGTCATATAACGTGGCAGCACGGAAGCACTTCCGTCACACTGGAAGCGGAATCAATGAGCGGGGAAAGATTTACTTTCAGCCTTAATACAACCCGTTGGTTTCGCAACCCGTACGAATTCGGTGTCGGTCAAAGATATACAATATTTTTCGGACTGGAGTTCAGGCAGGGAATTGTTTATGCAATTCAGCGTTCCGAATCCGAAAATTTTAATATTCGCGGACAGGAACAATCTATTGACGCGCTTTCGATGGATTTTATTGATGCCGTAAGAGTTTGGCCGGATGACGATGAAGAAACGCTTCCGGAAGTCAGCTTTATGACTTACGCCTTCGGTCCGCTGAATGTTTTTCCCGCGCGGGAGGGGCATGGTCTCGGCGGCGATATTGCCTGGCCGACAGAGCAGTTTAATCCGCTGAGGGCAGATTATATTTTTCACGGTTGGTTTGATAATCCCGATTTTGACGGCGCGCCCTTTACGAATGAAACTATAATTTTTCAAGATACGATGTTATTTCCTAAATGGGTATATTCCGGCCCCGGCGGGATTGCGCCGAGAGCATACAGGGGTGCGATTATCGGTTTGGGTGATTCGGGAATGTCGGGAAGCACCCTTGAAATTACTGCACTCGGCTATAATACGTGTGTTGAATCGCCTTGGGAAAAGCGTTTCCGTTGGATACCTGTTGCATGGCGATTATCCGATGATGCAAGCGGCAATTTCACAAACGAAGCTCCTTTTTTTGCAAGCATACCGCTTCGCAACGCCGGTGAACACGGTCTGTACATCACCTATACGGAAGAAGTTTTCGACAGGGTAAGGTGGCAACAAACCGGGCAAGTACGTGAGGTCAGGGAACGACTGCTTACAGTTCGGTGATTTGCGGGGGCTTTGCCCCCGTACCCCCACGAACTTTTTTGGAAAAAAGTTCGACCAAAAACTAATAAAAAACCGCGCATTCGCGCGGTTTTTTTATCGGAGTAGGGGAGGGGCGATGTCCCCTCGCGGGTTTTTGGGGAGGCACGTGTGCTTCGCTTGCGCCCTTTGGCGAGGTCCGAACATCTACCGCCTCAGCGCATTAAATTCTCCCGCCGGTTCAACATCGTGGGTGTCGCCGAGTGCCGCGCCGATAACATCTCGCGCAACGTGCGTCGCAATTTGCGAAAATGCATGGTTCGCGCTGAACGGAACAGCTACATATATTGCAATTTGCGGGTCGTCAACCGGCGCGAACGCCCCGAAAGCCGTATGAGAAAATCTTGTGCCAACCTGCTCGGCAGTGCCGGTTTTTCCGGCGGAGGAAATCGGAAAACCCCGAAATACTCCAACCGCCGTTCCGCCCGCGCCGGGTTGCGTTACGAGGCGCATCCCTTCGTGAACGGCATCCCACGTCGCGTCGGAAACAGAAATATCGGACGCAACCGGCACCGGTTCGTTTCGAACAAGAACCGCCCCCGCATAATTTTCGACCGAACCCGCAAGTCGCAACGGAAAATTTTCGCCGCGCGCCGCAATAATCGCCATGCCGCGCGCCATTTGTGCGGGAGTGTAGTCGTTATATCCCTGCCCGATTGTAACCTGCGCGGTGTCGGCGTCGCGCCAACGCAAATCCCACTCCGGCGCGTTGGGGTTAAAAAGTCGCTCGCGGTGAACCTTAAATTCCGGTGACGCCATCGTGTTGCCGAGCCATCCCTGCGACACAAATTGCTGATGCACTTCGCCGATTTCCACGCCCGTCGGTTCGTTCAAACCGAAAAACGCCATATAACGATTCAGCGTCGCAATTCCGTCATACGTGCTTCGCGTCGGATGCCGCGAATTTCCCAAACGGAATCCGCATTCGGCAAAAAAATAATTGCAACTTACCGCAATCGCTTGCGCAACATTGATGCTTCCGTGGCTGCCGTGACAGCGCACGCCCTGCGCGCCGCCCGACGCCGTATGCTGAACATGGTCGAAAATGCGAGTGTTCGGACCGATTGCGCCTTCTTCAAGCGCGGCAACCGCCGTGAACATTTTAAATGTCGAACCCGGTGCGCGGGTTTCCATAAACGGGCGATTCGTCATAGGATGCGTGGGGCAACGCGCGTTGATATGCGCAAAATATTCCGCGTCGAAATCGTTCGCCAAGCGATTATTGTCAAACGACGGGTACGACACCGCCGCAAGCACATCCCCCGTTCGCACACACGTTACAACAACCGAACCCGTTGACGGGTCGGCGTTAATCATTTGCGGCGTAAGCTCGCGCGTGTTAATCGCATGAATCATAACTTCCGTTGCGGTGTACGGTCGCGCGGAGAGTTGCGCGGCAAACGCGCCGTCCGGGTCGGAAATTTGCCCCGTGCCGATAAGCGCGAGAAGCATCTCCGCCGGCGTGATGAATCCTGCAGAAATCCCTTCGGCGACAATATCAATAATTCGCACAACGCTTTCGCCGTGCGCAATCGCGTCGGGATACCGCGCCAAAATATATTGCCGCATCGCATAAGCCGAATTATCCGGCTCGGCGTCAAGCACCGCGCGAACGTTCAAATTAAATCCGCGCACAAACGAAACAAACGCTTCCTCCGGCGAAAGCCGATACACTTCGGCGATATTCGTAAGCGTCAGCCGCCGAATAAGCATCTCGCTTAACGCCTCTTCGAGAATATGAAACGCCGCCTGTTGCAACTCAAGGTCGAGCGTAAGAAAAATACGATTTCCCGGTTCCGGCTCGGAATCCCAAACCGGCTCGGAAACGCGCCGCCCTGCGGAATTAACCTGAAACGTCTGCATCCCGGGCGTTCCGCGCAAGTGATGCTCCATCGAAAGCTCAAGCCCCGCCCGCCCGAACAAATCAAACGCCGTGTAACCGCGATGCTCGTTTCGGGCGAGCTGTTCGGCGGTAATCGGGCGCAAATATCCAATCATGTGCGACACATACCGCCCGGCCGGATACTCACGCAGCGTTTCAACATCAACAAACAACGCCTCAAAATCGGCGCGCTCTTCAATCGCTGCCTTCGTTTGCGGCGAAATATCATATGCCGCAACAAACGGCACCGGACTGTACGTTCCCCAATCCAAAAGCCGCTGCTTAAAAATCGGCGCGCGAAAATTCATAATGCGTCGCGCATCTTCGTTTGAAAGCTCCGGGTCGATTGCAAATTGCCGACGCAAAAATTCCCATGTTTCGTCGGCGGTTGCATAACGCGGATTCGGCACAGCCATGTCGTCTTTCCAGCGAAATTCCTGCCACTCCGCGTTCCGCCCGGTGAATAAAAATTCGAACGGCTCTTCGCGCGAAATCGGAAAATCATCCACGAAACGCTCGTTATTTTCCTCAAAAAGCCGATAAAGTTCCAACAACGCCTCGTTTGTAATCACAACCGACGGGTCGAGCATTGCAACAAAAACCGGCACATTAACCGCAAGCGGCCGACCGTGCCTGTCGTAAATTGTGCCGCGCCGCGCCGGAACAGAGCGCGTAACGTATCGCGTGGGCACGGGCGGCGCAACAAATGTGTGCGCCATGGTAATTTGCAGTTCAAACACCCGCGCAAACAGAATATAAAACATAATCGCCGCAATAACCGCCAACCACAAAATTCGGTTTGAGATTATCCGCAGTGCGAATTTACCCGCTTCACGCAAAACGTCTTTCCAATCATATCTCACGCTTAACCCCCTCTGACTTTTCGAGTCGCTTGTTCACAAAATGCACAAATACATAAATCGGAACGGAAAAACTCGCCGTATAAATCGTTTTCGGAAAAATAATCGTGCGGAAATAAAACCAAAAATCCGCATGAACAAACATCGTCGTAGCAACATAAACCACAAACTGATACACAAACGCCACAACCACCACAACCAAAAACGGCAGAAAAAAATTATCCTTAAAAAAATCCCGAAACGGTTTGCCGCACAAATAACCGGTCAAAAAACCCAACAGCGCGAAAAATCCAATCACAACCCCGCCCAAAATATCCTGCACAAGCCCCGCGCAAAACCCGAAAATCGCGCCTTCGATTTCGCCGCGCAAAATCGCATAGCTCACAATAAGAACCATCGCGGTATCCGGCGTTACCGCCATAATCGCGATATGCGGAAAAAACGTCGCCTGCAACACGAAGTTTATTAGAACTATCAACGCGAAAATTAAAATTCTGAACATTATGAATGCCGCTTTCGGGGGCGTTGCCCCCGAACCCCCACCCGCTTTTAAAAAAGCGGGGCAAAACTCATAAAAATCGCGCGAAGCGCGATTTTTTAGTTTTTTGTCGAACTTTTTTCCAAAAAAGTTCGCGGGGTTCGGGGCGGAGCCCCGAGGTATTATTATTAAATTTTATTTTTTAACAACAAGCACAATCTCAAGGTTATCAACATCAGCAACGGGGCGCAAAAGAGCATAGCGCGTCAGGCCGTCGGGGTTTGTGTGAACGGAAACAACCTCGCCCACGAGAATTCCCGCCGGGAATATCACGCTGTAAGACGAGGTAAGGATTTCATCGCCGGGCATAATTTGCGCGCCGGCTTCGATGTGGTTTATGCGCATGAGACCGTCGTTCATATGGGCGGAATGGCCGCGAGCAAAACCGACGTCACCGGTTCGCGGCGCAACAACGGCAACGGAAAATCGGCTGTCCAAAACGGAGGCGAACTGCGTGCGCGTCGGCGAAGCGTAAATCGTTACGCCGGCAAGTCCGCCGTTTGCAATAACCGCCATGTCCGTCTCGATGCCGTCGGATGAGCCGCGGTCGATGTGAAAACTGCGGCGAAAATCATTCGGGTCTTGCCCGATTACACGCGCCCCCATTGTGGAAAGATGCGCGTATTGTGTGTGCATATTAAGCGCGATGTTCAGGGCTTCATTTTCCTCGGCGGCAAGCGCAAGCCGAAAATTTTCGAATTGCAGGCGATTTATTTCGGCAGCAAGTTCGCGGTTTTCGGTTATCAAACGCTGATTATTCGTAAGCGCGGAAAAATGCCCGCTTCCCCACGCAATCGACGAATTAAGCCCGCGTTGCGCCGGCGTAATAACATACGTGAGCGCGGACGAAAAAATATTTGTACCGATGCTCGGATTGATTGTAAAAATAATCGCGATGATGCAAACGCCTATGCCCGCAAGCAAAAACGCCCGCTTTTTTTTGGCAAAAAAATCAACCACGACGGGTTTTTCCGTGGGTTATAAGAACGCCGCTGAGTTGCTTGAAATGCTCAAGCACAAGCCCCGTTCCGAGCGCAACGCAATTCAGCGGCTCTTCGGCGGGGAATGTTTCGATGCCGGTTTCAATTTCGATTAACCTGTCGAGATTTTTCAAAAGCGCACCGCCTCCGGCCAACACAATGCCGGACGCCATAACGTCGGCGGCAAGTTCGGGCGGCGTTTTTTCGAGGGTGAATTTGATTGCGTCGATAATTTTTCCTACCGGCTCGGCAAGAGCAACTCGCGCATCTTCTTCGCTCAACTCAACGGTGCGCGGCAAGCCCGAAACAAGGTCGCGTCCGCGAACGGCCATTATGTTTGAAGGGTCGGGGTCGTGTGCGCAACCGATTTTTAATTTGATATCCTCGGCGGTGCGGTCGCCGATTGCAAGCCCGTACTCGCGCCGAACAAAGCTGATGATGTTATTGTCGAGTTCGTCGCCGCCGGTGCGAAGCGATTTGCACGTAACAACGCCGCTGAGCGAAATAACCGCAACTTCGCTTGTTCCGCCGCCGATGTCAACAATCATGCTGCCTGTGGGTTCGGCAACGGGCAAGCCCGCGCCGATTGCCGCCGCCATGGATTCTTCAATCAGCCAAACGCTTCGCGCGGGAACGCCCGCCGAAATTGTTGCCTCTTCGATTGCGCGTTTTTCAACTTCGGTAACGCCGCTCGGAACGCAAATAACAACGTGTAATTTGCCGGAAAAAAAACTCCCGCCGCGCGCTTTTTTAATAAAATAGCGCAACATAGCACGAGTTGTTTCAAAATCGGCAATAACGCCGTCTTTAAGCGGACGAATGGCAACAATCGAGCCGGGTGTGCGCCCAATCATTTGTTTTGCCTCGTCGCCCACGGCCATAATCTCGTTTGATTGCGTGTTAATCGCAACAACGGAAGGCTCGTTTAATATAATGCCCCGACCCTTGGCGAATACAAGGATATTCGCCGTGCCGAGGTCAATTCCCAAATAATGTGTCAAGGAGAACATTGTTTTCCTGCTTTCGTTTTCTACAATTATCGCCGCAGTTTGTGCGGATTATCACAATTGGCGCAAGTTTTTTAAAAAAAGACCTGTCTTACAGCGAAAATACGATTTCAAGACAGGTCTGATTGTTGCCACGGAAATCAATTTTCGGGGCTTCGCCCCGCGCCCCACAAACTTTTTGAAAAAAGTTTGACAAAAACCTCCTTAAAAATCGCACTTTGCGCGATTTTTTGATAATTTTTGCCCCGCTTTTTTTAAAAAGCGGGTGGGGGTTCGGGGGCGAAGCCCCTGAAAACTTAAAATTGATTTCCGTGGATTGTTGCTCTTCATAAAATTATTTCTTGCTGTACCCCGGTTTTATGCATTGCCGTTCCCTCGCGATGCCCAATGCGCACGGCGGAACGGTATCCGTTATTGTAGAGCCTGCGGCAATGATTGCATCCGCGCCGATTTCAACCGGCGCAATCAGGTTTACGTTGCTGCCGATAAAGGCGTTGTCGCCGATTTTCGTGCGATGTTTTTTTGAGCCGTCGTAGTTTGCGGTGATTGCGCCGCAAGAAAAATTTACGTTTTGCCCGACGTCGGCGTCGCCGATGTAAGCCAAGTGTGCCATTTTTACGCCGTCGGCGAGATTTGCGTTTTTCACTTCAACGAAGTTGCCCACGCGGCAATCATTGCCGAGTATCGCGCCGGGACGCAAATATGCAAACGGCCCGACTTCGCAGTTTGCGCCGATTTTCGCGCTGTGCGCGACGCTTTGACGCACATGTGTATTTTCGCCGACGGTTGTGTCGGTCAAGTGGCATCCCGTTCCGATAATCGCGCCGGCGGCAATTTCGCACGCGCCTTCGAGAATTACATTCGGATAAATTACAACACCCCGCGCAATTTTTATGCCGTCATCGATATATGTTGCGGCAGGGTCGAGCATACGCACACCGTTCGCCATATGCCCGGCATTTATGCGCGAGCGCATATGCGCGGCGGCTTCGGCAAGATGCTCCTGCGTGTTAATTCCCGTAAAAACAGACATCGGAGCGCGCGAGCGGAAAACCTGCACATTTTTTCCGTCTTCGCTGATAATTTTCGGAACATCCGTGAGATAGTATTCGCGTTGCGCGTTGTTATTGTTCATCATGCCTAACGCACGAAGAAGCGAACGCCCGCGAAACGTGTATATTCCGGTGTTTGCCCACTTTGTGGTCGGGTGATTTTTAATATCGCGCGCTTCGACGATTTCAATAAAATAGCTGTTGTCGTCGTACACGCGACCGAAATCGCCGAGTTCGTCGCGGTAAATTGCGGCAACAACGGCTTCCGAAAAATTATCGCGCTTAAACTTCATAAGTTCGCGGATAAAATCGCTTGTAATAAGCGGCATATCGCCGCAAAGCACAAGAACTTCGTCGTTATCCGTTACGCGCCCCGCGCCCGCCAAAACCGCGTGTCCCGTACCGAGCGGTTCATCCTGTACGGCAAAATGAACCCCGTCGCAAACCGCGCCGAGCTCTTTTCGGACAGCCTCGCCGTCCTTGCCGACAACCACGGTGATATCGTCACATCCCGCTTCTTGTGCCGCTTCAACAACGTATTGCAAAATCGGCTTGCCGAGCATCGGATGCATAACTTTTTGTAAATCCGATTGCATCCGCGAACCCTTGCCCGCCGCCAAGATTATTGCCTTCATATGACCGCCTCCTTGTTGTTAGACTTCTTGCGTAACTGTAATGTTCGTTTCGGGGGAGAAGTCCGTTATTGCATTTTAGCGCATTTTACGCGCCGTGCATAGTAAAAATCACGACTTCCGGACGCGATAAAATTCGCGGCACGGCATACAGGTCGCCAACGCCGGTTGTTACAAAAACGGGCGTTCCGTCCGCCGAATGCGAAAATCCGCGCGCAAACCGCGTGCCGTATTCGGTTATTCCGCCGCGAAGCAAATAAAACGGAAATCCGAAAAAAGTAATTTGCCCGGCGTGAGTGTGCGCCGACAAAATAAAATCTGTATTAAGCGTGGGTTGTTGCATGGCAACATCGGGATTATGCGACACAAGCAGAATAAAATCGCCGGCGGTTGCGTTTGACGTTGCGGTTTCGATGCACGGGTCGCGATTCCACAAATCGTGTACTCCCGCAAGAAAAAATCCGTCACGAATACTTACGCCGTTATTATCGAGCGGCGTAATTCCGTAAAAATTTTTTTGCGCGAAAACTCGTACATAGCAATCGTGATTGCCTTCAACGCCGAAAATTCCGTCGGGCGCGGTTGCCCGCGAAAGTTCGCGTATTGTGCCTTGATAGTGATGATTTCGATGGGTGAAATCGCCGCCGAGGAGAAGCAAATCCACGTTTCGCTCGTTGATTTCCGCGATAATTTTCGCCGTTTCCTCGTGGGGAATCATATGAAAGTCCCCCATAAACGCAATGCGATAACCGTTTAATTCGGCAGGCCAGTTTTCGAATTGTTGCTCGATTTCCACGAAACGAACAATTCTGTCGAGCGTAAGCCCGTGAGCAATGTGCATTATCGGCACAAGCAAAAAAATCAATCCCGCCGCCGTTGCAATTCGGAACTTTGCGATTTTTTTGCCCGGAACACCGGTTTCGAGCATTGCACATGCCGCGCCCGCTCCGCCGGTAAGCGCGAAAAAAATCAAAACGCCCTCGTTTACCCGCCGAAGATTTTTTTCCGCCTGCCGCTTATCGAAAGCAAACAGCGCGAATGTCCAAATATTTGACGCAAGCAACGCGAGCGAAAAAAATTCGATAATTCCGAAAGTTATTATGCGGTACATGCTCAGCCCGCCTCTGCCATATCGAGATACAAATGCCCGAACTCCTCAATAAAATCTTTGCGGCCGCGCAAATTATCGCCGAGCAAAATTTCGAACATTTCCTTGGTTTTTTCCGCGTCGGACGGGATGACCTGAACGAGTCGGCGCGTAGCGGGGTTCATGGTGGTTTGCCACATCATTTCCGGTTCGTTTTCGCCCAAACCTTTCGAGCGTTGAATATGCGCCGGTTTTTTTCCGGCTTTGGCCAGAATTTCGGTTTTTTCGCGCTCGGTGTAGGCGAAAAATGTTTCCTTGCCGACGGTAATTTCGTAAAGCGGCGATTCCGCGATAAATACCTTGCCGCGCTCAATCAGCGTTGGCGTAAGACGATAAAGCATCGTTAAAATCAGCGTTCGAATGTGATAGCCGTCGTAATCGGCGTCCGTACATATTATTATGCGATTCCAATTAAGTTTGTTAATGTCAAAGTCGGACGCGCCGGATTTTTTGGAATCGCGCGGCTCGCCGGATTTTTCATCGGATTTTGTCGGAGATTTTGCCGGACGCTTGGCGCGTTTCATTTCAACGCCGCAACCCAGTACGCGCAATAAATCCGTAATGATTTCGTTTTGCAGGATGCGATTGTAATCGGCCTTGAGGCAGTTGAAAATTTTGCCGCGAACGGGCATGATTGCCTGAAATTCCGCGTCGCGCCCCAATTTGCACGAACCGAGCGCGGAATCTCCCTCAACGATGTACAACTCTCGGCGGGCGGTGTCCTTCGTGCGGCAATTCACGAACTTTTCCACGCGATTATTCAGGTCGATTTGCCCGGTCAGCTTTTTTTTCAACGCAACGCGCGTTTTTTCGACGGATTCGCGGCTGCGTTTGTTCGCCAAAATTTGACCGCAAAGCCTGTCGGCGTCCGGCTTATGTTCGATGAAATATACTTCGAGCTGCTTTTTTAAAAATTCCGTCATGGCTTCTTGGATGAATTTATTTGTAATCGCTTTTTTCGTTTGGTTTTCATAGGATGTTTGCGTCGAGAACGAATTCGTCACCAGAATGAGGCTTTCCTCGATGTCGGCGAAGGTGATGCGCTTTTCGTCCTTTTTGTAATGCCCGCCGCTTCGAATATACGCATCAACGCCGGATACAAACGCCGTCCGAACCGCTTTATCCGGCGCGCCGCCGTAAACAAGATGGCTCGAATTATGATAATACTCCAAAATGTTTGTGTCGTTTGAGAAGCAAAAAATTATGTCGAATTTCAGCCTGTATTCGTTTTGGTCTTCGCGGTCGCGGCCTTGGGTTTCGTGGCGAAGCAAATGCGGCTCGGTAAGCGATGTTTCGCCGGCAAGCTCGGCAATGTAATCCCGGATGCCGTTTTCGTACCGGAAAATGAACTCCTCGTCGCTTTCTTCGTCGCGCAAAACAAAGGTAAGCCCGTCGTTTACGATGGCCTGCCGCTTTAACATATCCTTGTACCAGTCGAGCGGCACAGCGATGTCGGTAAAAACATCGGTGTCGGGACGCCAACTTACCGTTGTGCCGGTTTCTTTGCCGCCGAAGGGTTCTTTTTTGAATCCGCCAACGTTTTCGCCCTTTTCAAAGCGAAGCGTGTATCGCCAACCCTCGCGAATACTTTCGGCGTTCATGTACTCCGACGAATATTGCGTTGCGCACAAGCCCAGTCCGTTCAGCCCCAACGAATACGCATAATTGGCGTCGTCGTCGTTATTCGTATATTTTCCGCCGGCGTAAAGTTCGCAAAAAATAAGCTCCCAGTTGAAGCGTTGTTCGCCGGCGTTGAAATCCACAGGCACGCCGCGCCCGTAATCTCGCACCGTTACGGAAAAATCCGCGTGGCGCGTGATTTCGATTTTTTTTCCGTGACCTTCACGCGCTTCGTCGATGGAATTTGAAATAATTTCGAAAATCGCGTGCTGACAGCCCTCAATTCCGTCCGAGCCGAAAATTACTGCCGGACGCTTGCGAACCCTGTCCGCGCCTTTTAAAGCGGTTATACTTTCGTTACCGTATTCGTTTTTCATAATAATCACCTGTAGCAGGATAGCAGAAATTTGTATCAAACGCAAAAGAATGCTATGGTAATCGCACAAAAAAATATCGTGGAGAGTGACATTATGGAACATTTAAACTTTCGGGATTTGGGCGGAATTAAAACAACTTGCGGCAAAACTGTTCGGAGCAAACGGCTTTTGCGTGCGGCGTTGCCGGCGGGGTTGCGCGACGACGAACTCGCGGTTTTGCTTGCGCATAATTTGAAATACATAGTTGACCTTCGAACGCTTCACGAGGTTACGAGCGAACCGGCTGACAGTATCGACGGCGTTGCATACAAACATATCGACATAATGGGCGACAACATCGCGCAAGCAGCATCGGCGGCGTACTGGATGAAAGTTTTTCACGAAAAGCCGGAAAGCACGGAGGAAGAATTTCGGCAAACTTATCGGGAGTTTGCAACAAGTGCGCATTCGACAGCGGGTTATGCGTCGCTGTTAAAGCTCGCCGTCGAATCCGACGACGGTGCGATTTTATTTCACTGCACCGCCGGCAAGGACAGAACCGGTTTTGCCGCCGCAATTATTTTGAAAATTTTAGGCGTATCCGACGAGGACATTTTTGCGGATTATTTGCGCACGGCGGAATATCAAAAGCATATCGCGCAAAAATATATCGAACGCGCAAAAAACGCCGGCTTCTCCGACGCGCAAATCAGCGCGATGGAAGATATTTTCGGCGTAAAATTGAGCTATTTGACAACCGCGTTTGACGCCCTCGAAAAGACTCACGGCAGTTTTGAAAATTATGCAGCAATCGGGTTGGGGGTTACGGAAGAAATTGTTGCGGAGCTGAAGCGGAAGTTTTTGGAGTGATTGATTTTGTTGCGGCCGGCGGATTCAAATAAAAAATCGCGCGAATGCGCGATTTTTTATTTAAGTTTTTGTCGAACTTTTTTCAAAAAGTTCGTGGGGTTTGGGGCGAAGCCCCAAAAACCTACATGTATTGTGAATCTATCCCGCAAGCACAATTGCGCCGTACTCGGGCACGGTAACTTTCACCTCGCCGCGCGAAACAAAATACGACCGCTTGGTTTCGCAAACTTCGTCGTTACCGGTTCGAATTTTTTCGGTGAGATAGCCGCCGGATACGCCGATTTTCCAAACGGGAATCGACACGTCGGCGGGTTTTGAGTTGTTGTTAATCGCAACAATAATTTTCGAGCTTTCATCCCATCGCCCGAAAGACAAAAAGCCGTGATTCGTCCATAAAAATTCAAGCGAGCCGTCGCGAAGAGCAGACAATTCTCGGCGCAGGGCAGTCATTTTTTTGTGCAAATCGAGCAACATGGTGTCTTCGCGACCCCACGGAAACGTTCGTCGGTTATCCGGGTCGGTCCAACCGGCAAGCCCGACTTCGTCGCCGTAATAAATGGTGGGCGCGCCCGGCCATGTCATTTGAAAAACAACGGCCTCCATGAGAATGTTTTTATTTATGCCGGTTTCGGCGGCACGCGCACCGACCGTGTGCAACCGGCCTGTGCTGAAATTTGTGCGGGTAAGGAAGCGCGAATGGTCGTGATTTGAAAGCTGATTCATTGCGGAATGAAGCGCGTGTACATTGAAAAATGCCATGCAATGGCGCATTGCGCCTTCAAAAGCAAGCGCATCGTTACGAAGATGCGGGCGGCTTTCTTCGCTGTGTTTGCAAACCCCGGTAAGAAACCACGTAAGCGGCATCATAAACGCTTCGTAATTCATAATGGTATCCCACTCGCAGGTGTCAAGCCAGTCGGCGGGATTGCCGTGGTTTATATAGTGTTCCGCCAAAATAACGGCGTCGGGGTTGGCTTCTTTGACGGAGTTATAAAACGCTTTCCAAAATGTATGATTCATCTCGCGACTTTGCCCCAAGTCGGCGGCAACATCCAATCGCCAACCGTCGGCGTTAAACGGCGGCGACACCCACTTCTTGCCGATTTCCAAAATGTATTCGAATAATTTCGGCGACGTTTCGAAATTCAACTTGGGCTGATTCGTATGCCCCCACCATGCGTCATAGTTTCCGTTTTCCGGCCATTCGCCGCCGTGCCACAGGAAAAATGAATTGTACGGGCTGTCTTCGGAATGATACGCGCCGACAGGTTCGCCGGTTTCGCGATAAAACCCGGCAACGTCGAGCCACTTGTTGTAGTAGCTGCAATGATTAAACACGCCGTCGATAATTACTTTTATGCCGTTTTCGTGAGCAAGCGCGATAAATTCCGCGAAAAGAGCGTTGCTTGCTTCGAGGTTCGCCTTGCTTGTTGTGCGCTGTTTGTAGCGGGTGGCCAAATCGTTGCTGACCTTTTCGAAGCGCAGATTTTCGCCGCCGTCGTCAACTATTTTGCCGAAATGCGGGTCGATATAATCGAAATCCTGCGTGTCATATTTATGCGAGCTGGGCGATACAAAAACGGGGTTCAGGTAAATTACCTCCACGCCCAAATCCTTCAAATAGCCCATTTTGTCCATGATTCCCCGGATATCGCCGCCGTAAAAGTTGCAAAAATCCTGATTGGCGACGGGCATTTCCCATTCCATTGCGTAGGCCGTTCTGCCCAAGTAGGCGTATTCGTGCTTTTGCACGTCGTTAGACGCATCGCCGTTATAGAAGCGGTCGGGGAAAATTTGATACATAACCGCACCTTTTGCCCATTCCGGCACCCGAAGCCCGGGCACAAGGCGGAAATTATAATGCGTATCCAACCCCGCTCGAAGGCCGAGCTTGTTGTAAACAAAGTCGTCTCCGCCGGCAACAACCGCGTAGTAATAGCGAATCGGCGTGGCGAAAACCTGAATTTCCACCGTGAAATAATCAAAAAGGTCGTCGGCAGCAGTTTTTTTCATCGGATACGACGAACCGTTTTTGCCCGAAGCAATATTAAGCACCGCGTCGCATTCGTCGCCCTTGGCAACTCGCAACGAAAATTTTACAAAATCGCCCGGTTTAGGGTTGTAGGGTGTAACAAATTGTTTAGTTTCATCGCTGAAAACCGCAGCCTTATTAAACTTGCTCATGTATGCCCTCCCCGATTTTCATAATAACTCGGACTTCCTGCGCAGTTGAAATTTTCGTTTCGGCATTCGCGGCAAAGCACCTCGCTTTTTGTCGTTTCGCTTCGCAAAACGACTGCCGCTCGGCAAGCCGCTAATCCCGCTCCGAAAATCCCTGAATCATGCAAGAAGTCTGATAATAACATCGTATGCCGCGAAAGGCAAACAGGTACTGTGGAGAGTGTTGAAAAACAGCTTGAGCTGTGCCGGCATCGCAGGAAAATGACGGGTTCAGGTCATTTTCCGAGATGCGGCATATGCGAAAGCGTAATTTTTTCAACACTCTGCCGTGGGAAAAATTCCCTGTATATTAAAACCAGTCCGGGAAAAAATTTTTAGTAATACATTTTTTTCCCGGAGGTATGCGATGCACAGCGGCAAAGTTGAAATATGCGGCGTAAACACCTCGAAATTACCCGTTTTGAAAGGGGAAGAAAAGCGCGAACTTTTTAACCGTATCCTACAGGGCGACGAAGAGGCCCGCGAACAATATATTTTCGGAAATCTTCGGCTTGTGTTAAGCATAATTCAACGCTTTAACAATCGCGGCGAATACGTTGACGACATCTTCCAGGTCGGTTGTATCGGTTTAATTAAAGCAATCGACAATTTTGACATTACGCAGGGGGTTCAGTTTTCAACATATGCGGTTCCCATGATAATCGGCGAAATTCGTCGCTATTTGCGCGACAATAACACCATTCGTGTGAGCCGCTCGATTCGCGACACGGCCTATCGCGCTTTAGGCGTAAAAGAAAAACTTACCGCAAAAAACGCAAAAGAACCCGACATCGAAGAAATTGCAAAAGAAATGGGCATTTCAAAAGAAGAAGTAATTTTTGCGCTCGACGCAATTCAAGACCCGGTTTCGCTGTTCGAGCCGGTTTACAACGACGGCATCGACGCAATTTTCGTTATGGACCAAGTTTCCGACGAAAAAAACACCGACAGCAGTTGGCTTGAAAATTTGTCGCTCACCGAGGCATTAAAACGCTTGGGCGACCGCGAAAAACATATTTTATCGCTGCGGTTTTTTGAGGGCAAAACGCAAATGGAAGTAGCCGACGAAATAGGCATCAGCCAGGCGCAGGTTTCGCGCCTCGAAAAAAACGCGCTGAAAAATATGAAAAAGTACATTTCATAAAACTACCATATGCAAATATTTTTGCGCGAATGCCGTAAAATATGTATAATGCTCAGGTGTTGCATAACACACTATATTTTTCGTAACAGGAGGCGAAATTAAATGGAAGTTTTAAGAGTTTCATCAAAATCCGAGCCGAAGTCTGTAGCGGGCGCAATTGCCGCAATTTTACGCAACGGGGAGCCGGTGGAAATTAACGCAATCGGCGCGGCGGCCGTAAACCAAGTAGTTAAAAGCGTTGCCGTGGCTCGCGGATATGTCGCACCTAACGGCATCGACCTTGTGTGTATTCCCGCGTTTTCGCAACTTGAGGTAGACGGCAAAGAAAAAACATCCATCAAGTTCGTGGTGGAAAAACGCTAACGCGCCAAGCGCGCATTAAACGCCGGGGGAGCGTGTTGAAAAGCGGCGCGTTCCCCCGAAGCCGATTCGGCTTCCTGCGTTGTAAAAAACCTATCGGCAGCTTCCCGGCTACCGATAGGTTTTTTTTGTTTCTCTGTGTATCCTGCATAAAATCCCGCCGATTTGCTCAAATTAAATGAACATCTAATAATCTGATACAAGGCGGTTATATACATGAAAAAACTTTTCATTGCAGTGTTTACGGTTGCACTGTTGGTTTTCGGAAGCGCGACGGTTTACGCACTGCCGCTTTCCCGCAAAATTATCGTGCTTGATGCGGGGCACGGCGGTTGGGACCCCGGCAAGGTGCAGGGCACCGTTGAGGAGAAGCACATTAACCTGTCAATCACAAAAAAGGTGCAAACATTTTTGGAGCAGGGCGGCGCAACGGTTATTGTTACGCGCACCGATGATTCCGAGCTTTCGAAAAACAAGCGCGGCGATATGTACACCCGCAGAACGATTGCAAATTCGTCCGGCGCGGATATTTTCGTAAGCATTCATCAAAATTCATTTTCGCAAGACAACGTAAAGGGTGCGCAGGTATTTTATTTCGACACCTCCGGCAACAGCGAAAGGCTTGCAACCGCAATTCAAACGCGCTTGTGCGAATTTGCCGACCCGTCGAACCGCTTCAAGCCCAAGGCAAACGACAATTATTACGTGTTGAAACAAACGTCCATGCCGGCGGTTTTGGTTGAGTGCGGATTTTTGACAAACTACGCCGAGCGTCAAAAATTATTGAACGACGATTATCAGGAAAAAATCGCATGGAGCATTTACCTCGGTATTTTGGATTACTTCTACGCCGAGCCGGAAGAGCCTACTCCCCCTTGCGCTCCCGCATCATAAGCGCGACAACGGCGTCGCGGGGATTTTTACCCTCGAATAAAATCTTGTTCGTTTCTTCGATAATCGGCATATCCGCGCCGTATTTTCGCGCAAGCACAAGAGCCGCAGCGGCGGTGTCCGCGCCCTCAACGGTCGCGCCGATTTCCGCCCGAACCGCTTCGAGGGATTTTCCTTCGGCAAGGGCAAACCCCGCCCGCCAATTTCGCGAATGACGGCTTGTGCAGGTAACAATCAGGTCGCCGATGCCGGAAAGCCCCGCAAAAGTGCGTTCGTCCGCGCCCATTGCAACGCCGAGCCTCGTAATTTCCGCTATGCCGCGCGTAATAAGCGCGGCTTTTGTGTTGTCGCCGAAGCCGAGCCCGTCGGAACAGCCCGCCGCAAGCGCGATTACATTTTTCATTGCGCCGCCTATTTCCGCCCCGATTACATCGGAAGACGTGTATACGCGAAAGTTTTCGCACGAAAAAACTTCCTGCACAAGCCTCGCCGTCGCCGCATCTTCCGCCGCCGCAACAACCGTTGTGGGGATGCCTTTAAGAACTTCTTCGGCGTGGCTGGGTCCGCTCAAAACCGCAACCGGCGCGTCGCCAAGCCCTTGCAAAAACTGCGATATTCGCAATCCCGAGCCTTCCTCAAGCCCTTTCGACGTATTCACAACAATTTTTTCACGCGAAAAAAACGGCGCGAAAAGCGGAGCAATTTTTCCAATCGCCCGCGATGTACACGCAAACACAAACATTTCCGCATCGGCGGAAACATCGCTTGTGAGCTTAATTTCGGGCGGAATTTCCGCACCCGGCAGATACTCGTTTCGCCGCGTTTTGAGCAGTTTATCAATATACTCAGCATTATCCCACGCCGTAACCGTGTGTCCGTTTTTGTGCAACAAACACCCGAGCGGAATCCCCCAACTTCCGAATCCTATTATTGTAACTTTCATTCTGATTCTCCTTTTTGAACTTCGACGAAATCAACAGCTCTGCGAACGCATTTGAGAAGTTCGTTCGGGCTTAGCCAGAAAACGCGCTGAATCCCGCGATTTCCCGCCTCACTTTCACAGTTCTCAAGGTCGTTCACTATACATAACTTAAAAGCTGCATAATATCATAGGTTGTCTGCAATGTAAATATGAAAAATTCCAGGAAAAATTCTTGGAACGGTTCCAGATATCAACGTAAGAGGTTTAAGTTATACTTGCCCTGCAACCGAGAAACAAAGCAGTCGCTTCTATGCCAAAGGACGTGTTTGCCATCAGGTAATAATCGCAGGCTGAAACAATTGAGCGCGAGGCGAAAACCGGCGGCTTCAGGCTGGTTTTCGGCGAAGGGCGAAATGATTTCAGACGCGACTTATTACGCAGGAAGGGGTTCGCCCTGAAACTGACCGCACCGAGCCGTGCCGAAGCCGCTGTATAACGGTTGTACGTAATGCCATGTAACACCATGCTTCACCCGTACCACCGCAACACCTGTACCACAGCAACACCCGTAGCAACACCACGCACCATCCGCCGCATTGCATGAAAGGGGGAAGGAGCATTCGGACACGGCCGACCGAATGCACACCGCCCGAGTGCACACCTTTCGCCCATTGCGGCACGCGGAGTGCAAACTCTGCACCGCCGAAGCTCCCGGGACTTCGGATGTTTCACAAAAACGAATCAAATGAACCGAACGAAACAAACGAACCAAGCGAAAGTCAAAAAATTAAATAAACTCCACAAGAAAGGAGGTGGCACAGTGGCAAACATAGTCACAGCCTCTGCTTCGCTTCGTATTCGCAGCGCGAATAACCGCTCGGTATGTACAATAAGCGGAGTAAACCCCAACATGTCCGCCGC
>WQVC01000043.1 GCA_009781765.1 Defluviitaleaceae bacterium
ACTATTTTGTATTGCTCTGCGGGTTGCCTCTGTCGTTTTGGCGCATCCGTGTAATATTTGTCCCATAGTTTTTTGTTCTCCTTTGGCAATTCATTTGCACCATTATAACATGGGACTAAACACTTAGGGCTGCGTCAGAAAAAGGGTTGAGAATCGCAAGGCTGTGCAAAGCGTTGGATGTAACAAAAAGCGCGTATTACGCATGGGATAAACGACCCGAAAGCGATGGAATCAAGCGAAAAAAAGAAATAACAAAGCGTGTACGCGAAGGGTTTTTCAATAACCACCGAATCCCCGGATCAACAAAAATTTCAAAGGCATTAACAGCGAAAGAAAATCCCGTCGGTCGACGAATCGTTTCCGCAATCATGCGAGAAAACGGTTGGAAGTCCAAAGTTGTGAAAAAATACAAAGCCGCAACAAATTCGAATCACAATCTCCCCGTGGCAGAAAACCTTCTAAACCGCGAATTCACGGCAACCGCGCCAAATCAAAAATGGGTTTCCGACATCACATACGTCCCGCCAGACGAAGGTTGGCTGTACCCTGCAGGAATCCTCGACCTGCACAACCGCGAAATTGTCGGTTGGGCGATGGGCGAACGCACGAAAATCTTGTCATCGACTGCCTTAATATGGCAAAAACACGGCGCAACAACCCTCAAAAAGTCCTAATCCGTTCCGACCGCAGAAGTCAATATTGCTCACGCGATTACCAAAATTTATTGACAAAATTAAACTGCATCTGTTCAATGAGCAGAAAAGGCAACTGTTACGACAACGCCCCGATGGAGAGCTTTTGGGGCAAACTCAAACAAGAGCGGCTTAACGACAAACACTTCAAAACCCGCGAAGACGCAAAATGCGCAATATTTTGGTACATTGAAATCTACTGTAAACGGTATCGCCTTCACGAGTCTAACGGCTACAAAACCCCTCACGATTTTTTAACCGCCGTTTGAAAAATCAGTAACTCTTCACAATCTTGCAAAAATATCTGAAACTTGACGTTCTGATTGTACAAAAAAACCGATTCCGGGTCAGTTCGAAGTAGGAATGTTGCCCCAAACCACGCGAACATTGTTTCGGTGTCAAGTGTCTTGCAAATAAATTTTTTCGCCTCTTTACGCACCCATTGATTTTACATACACCGCCAACACGCTTAAATCCGCCGGCGAAACGCCTGTAACCCGCGACGCTTGCCCGAAATTTACCGGTCGCAACGCCGCTAACTTTTGCCGCGCCTCAATGCGCAAGCCCGAAATTTTTTCGTAGTCAATATCCGGCGGCAGGAGTTTTTCCTCAATTTTTCGAAACGCCTCCGCCTCTGCCTGCTGAATTTTTATATAGCCCTCGTATTTAATTTGAATTTCCGCTTGCTCCGAAACCGCGCAAAGTGCGGTTTCATATCCGGGGCCGGTCGCCCGCCTGTCGGCGGGCTGCTCGCCCGTGCATCCGGGGTCAAGGGGGGCATTGCTCCCTTTGTGGGGGTTCGGGGGCAACGCCCCCGAGAACTGAAAATCCTCCAACCTCAACTCCGGACGCTTAATAAGCTCCGCCAACTTCACACCGGATTTAATTGGCGACGACCCCTTTGCCGCGAGAATTTCATTTACATCGTTCGGGGTGACGGTTAATTTTTTCAAAAATGCGACCTGTGCATCAATGTCCGCAGATTTTTGCAAAAATTTTTCATATCGCGCACGAGGAATCAGCCCCGCCGCAAAACCGAGCGGCGTCAGGCGCAAATCAGCGTTGTCCTGCCGCAGAAGCAAACGATATTCGGCGCGGGATGTCATCATGCGATAGGGTTCGCGAGTGCCTTTCGTTACGAGGTCGTCGATTAAAACGCCGATGTAGCCGTCGGCGCGCCCGATTGAAATTTCCGCGCCGGCAGCGGCAAGACCCGCGATTATTCCCTGCGCGGCGGCTTCTTCGTAGCCCGACGACCCGCAAATTTGCCCCGCAAAAAAAAGTCCGCGTAAATGCTTGGCTTCGAGCTGCAGCGTCAACTGCGTCGCGTCGATGCAATCGTATTCGATTGCGTAAGCGTGACGCATGATTTCGCAATTTTCAAGCCCCGGAACCGAGCGATACACTGCCTCCTGCACCTCCGCCGGCAACGCGCTCGACATCCCCTGCACGTACATTTCAAGCGTTCCCGCGCCCTCCGGCTCGATAAAAACGGGATGCCGTTCCTTGTCGGCAAAGCGCACGATTTTATCCTCGATTGACGGGCAATAGCGAGTCCCCGTCGCCTGAATCAGCCCGCTGTACATCGCGCTTCGATGCAACGACGCGCGAATAATTTCGTGGGTTGCCGGCGTTGTGTGCGTGAGATGGCACGGCACTTGCTCGCGAATAATTTCTGCCGGATTCGTTTCAAATGAAAACGGCACGATTTTTTCGTCGCCGTGTTGCACCGACATTTTTGAAAAATCAATGCTGCGCCGATGGATTCGCGCCGGTGTGCCGGTTTTGAACCGTTGCAACACAAAGCCGAGGTTTTTCAGGCTGTCGCTTAATCCCGTCGCGTTTTTCAGTCCGCCGGGACCTGTGTGCGTCACGGTTTCGCCGTAAAGACATCGCGCGTTTAAATACGTTCCGGTGCAAACGATTACCGCGTCGCAATGAAAAATTCCGCCCGAGCCGGTACGAACGCCGGTAACAGCATCGTCTCCGGTAATGATTTCAGTCACTTCGTCCTCGCGAAGCGAAAGATTCGGTTCGTTTTCAAGCACGCGCTTCATATAAGCCATGTAATTTTTTTTATCCGCCTGCGCGCGCAAAGAATACACCGCCGGACCCTTTGCGGTGTTGAGCATTTTGCTTTGTATGAACGTCGCGTCGATTGCTTTTGCCATTTGCCCGCCGAGAGCGTCAACCTCGCGCACCAAATGCCCTTTCGCGCTGCCGCCGATGCACGGATTGCACGGCAAATTTGCGATTGAGTCGAGATTAAGCGCGAAAAGCGTCACTTGCGAGCCGAGCCGCGCAGCCGCAAGAGCCGCCTCGCATCCTGCGTGGCCGCCTCCGATTACAACTGTTTTTTTCACGCAAATACTACCGCAACTTTTTTCTTAACGATGTTTGCGTCGAAGGGTTTTTTCACATATCCGACCGCGCCGAGAGCGCGACCTTTTTCTTCGTTTTCCTTTTGCTCTTTGCCGGATATGAGAATTACCGGAATATGTTTCAGTTCCTTGTCGGCTTTAAGGGCTTTGAGTGCTTCGTAGCCGGACATTTCGGGCATCATAATGTCGAGCAAAATTAAATCCGGCTTGGTGAGACGCGCGGTTTCGATGCCGTCTTGTGCGTTGACGGAGGTAAGGGGTTCGTAGTCGTCCTGCAAAATTTCGCTCAGAAACAAGAGGTATGACGGCGTATCGTCGATAAGCAAAATTTTGCGTTTTTCGTCGTCAGATTCGATAACGCGGGGCGCGGAAATTTTTTCGTCTTTAATTGCGGCATGAATATTTTTTATAAGCTCGCTCAATTTTTCCGTAAAAGCGGAATTATTGATTGCAACGAAAGATAAATCGCCGCGTTCGGCGGCTTTTTCGAGGGATGCAGCCTCGCGCGAGATTTCGCTTGCACCAATATTGTCGGAAATGGAGTTAATCGCGTGGGTGTAAACATGATAGGTTTTCAAGTCGCCGCGTTGTACGCAAAAATGCAGCTCTTTTACAATTCGCGAGCCGCTTTCGGAATATTCTTTAAGCACACGCAGATAAATGTCTGCGTCGCCGCCTGTTTTCGTCAAACCTTTTTTTATGTCAATGCCGGAAATTTTTATTTTTGCAAGCCTCGGCGCGGTGCGCGATGCCGACGCGGTTTCGCCGGCGGGAATTTGCTTTTTTTGCGGAATTCGGTTTTCTAAAATTGCATTTAATTCGCCGGCGTCAATCGGTTTCGGCAGAAAGTCATCCATGTTTCCGCGATATTTTTCGTCTGCCGCAAGCTCAACAATCGGGATATTTTTGCCGAGTTCGCGTATGGCGGCGGCGGTTTCTTCGCCCGTCATTTCGGGCATGAGCCTGTCCATTAAAATCAAATCGTAATCCCGCGCTTTAACCGCCACAATCGCCGACAAGCCGCTTTCGCAAAGGTCAACCTGCATTTTGTACGGACGCAAAAACCCTTCGGCTACGGTCAAATTTGCCTTTATGGCATCAACAACAAGAACGCGCGCATCCGGCGCGATAAAATTCGGATTTTTAAAGTTTGCGCGGGGCTTTTTCGCCAAAGGCTGCTCAGTTGTGCAAACACGCTGGGGCACGGTAACGGTGAAAACAGAACCCGCGCCGTAAGACGAAGAAAAGTCGAGTTCTCCGCCCATCAACTCAACCGTTTTTTTTGAAATCGCAAGCCCCAAGCCGATACCTTCGGTGTTTTTTATCTGCGTAAACGGCATGAAAATGCTTGCCTTGTCCTCTTCGCGGATACCCCGACCGGTGTCTTCGACGGAAAACTCTAAAATCAGTGAATCGTCTACAACTTTGCTTTCGATTGCTAAGGAAATATATCCCGTTTCCGTAAATTTTACCGCATTCGAAATAAGATTTTGCACAACCAGTCGCAATTTTTCCGCATCGCCGATAAGCTCGTCGGGAAGGTCTTTGTCCGCGTACAGCTTAAATTCCAAGCCGGAATCAAGCTCGCCGGTGAACTGCGCAAGCTCTTTAATAAGTGCTGCCGGCTCGTATTTTTTTTCCGAAAGCTCTTGCTCGCCGCGTTCAAGTTTTTTGTAATCAAAAACATTATTCATTGTTTGCATGAGCTTTTTTCCCGACAGCTCAATTTGCCGCGTATATTCGCGAACATGAGCCGGCATGTCCGACGCCAATTCCGAAAGCTCCAAAATCGCGTTCATGGGGGTGCGAATGCCGGAATCGAGCCGCTCCCAGAAATCGAAGCCGGCGCGGTTTTCTGCGCGAACGGATTCCGCTTGCACAAGTTTTGTTACATCAAAGACCATTCCTTCAATGATATGCGGGTCGCCGTCCTCGTTCAGCTCAAGAACGCAGCTTCGCAATAATACGATTTTTTTTTCGCCGGATTTCGTTGAAATTTGAAACGACACCTCTAAATCAGATGCCGCTTCATGGAATTTTTCGATTTTTTGCCTTATGTCCGCAGGAAGTTCAGTGTATCCGGTAAGGGCTGTGCAACCCTCGCTAACAAACGTGAGCTTGTTCGACTCGCACCGGTACACCATGAGCCTTTTCAGGATTTCGTTTGTCATTCAGATTTCTCCTATCGCAAACGCAATTAAGAAGCCCGTTCGAGCTTCGTCGGAAAACGCGCTGAAGGGTGCGGGCGATTTCCCGCCTTGCCTTCAAGGTTCTCAAAGGAGTTCGCTTTACTCGTCCAAAATATCCCGTAATACCGGCAATACGGTTAATGCCGCCGCGAAATCAAAATTTTCAACTTGGCGCACAAATACGGCAGCTTCGGGAATGTTTCTGAGCTCGCCCAACGCATTTATACTTTGCGCCTTGCGAAGCGTAAGCATAGATTCCAAGCTGTTTAAAATTTCAAGTGCCGCGACCCGGTTCGGTTCGTCCCGATATGTCGGCGGTTCGATTGTGCTTTTTATGCTTCGAATTACGCGCGTAAATTCTTCTTCAAGTGCTGTCATCATGCTTTGGGGCGGAAATTCGCCGTCGTTGAATAATTTTTCCAAAGCACCGGCAGCGTCTGCAAGCTCGGTTTCATAAATAAGCGAGGCACTGCCCTTTAATGTATGAGCAATGAAATTTGCTTGCTTCAGGTCGCCGGCGTTAAAGGCGTCGTTCAGTTCTGTAATTGCGTTTTTTCGTTGTCTTGTAAAATCCGTGCGAAGTTTATCCAAAATCGCGCCGTCCGACTGAAAATGATTCAGCTCGTCAGAAGAAACTTTACGAGTCAATTTAGCGGCTTTAATAATTTCGGCGGGCTGCTTGTTTCGAATAAACTTTGTAAGCGTGTCGTTAAGCTGTTTTGAGTTAATCGGCTTGGGGATAAACCCGTCAAACCCCGCAGAAACAAACCTTTCCGCGTTTCCGATAAGTGCGTTTGCCGTAAATGCCACGATAGGCTCGTTATAGCCCATTTTTCGCATTGTTTCCATAGTTTCAATGCCATCCATTCCCGGCATCATATAGTCCATAAAAATCAAATCATATTTTTTGTCGGCAGAAATTTTTTCAATCGCGTCGTAGCCGCTTGTGCAGGTTTCGATATTCAAATCGTAGAACGCCAAAAGCCCTTTTGCCACAAACAGATTCGCTTCAACATCGTCTACCAACAAAACACTGCCGTAGGGCATCGGCTCAAGCTCAAACGAAAACTTTTTACTCGCAAAACGTTCGTCCGATTGAACGCCCTGCAAGCGTTCGGCAGTTTCTTTGCCGATTGGCAGAGAATTTTCGGTACTGTTTTGCGGAATACGAACAACGATTGTTGTGCCTACTCCAACCACACTTTTAATTTCCGTGTCCGCGTTCATCAGTTTTAAAAGATTATATATGATGAACAAACCCAGCCCGGTGTCGTCGGCAAAGCGGTCTTCGTTTTTATGCAAGCGGGCATATTCGCCGTTTTGCAGAATTGCGATTTGTTCTTCCGATATTCCGCAGCCGGTGTCGCGCACAGATATCAGCAAATTTACCGGGTCGCCGGTGCATTCCGCACCCCAAAAAAGCTCCACACTGCCGGCATCCGTATGTTTAAACGCACTTGCAAGCAGATTGTGTACAATTTGCCCGATACGAGAAGCATCTCCGAAAAGATGCGAGGGTATGTTTGCGGAAATATGCAGACGAAACTCAACCTCTTCTTTGTTTCCGGAAAAATACGGATGAAGGTTGTTAATGTCGTTAATAAGGCTCGTGACACAGTATTCTTCCCGAAAAAGTTCCATTTTTCCGGTTTCGATTTTCGATAAATCCAAAATATCGTTAGCAATTGTAAGCAGTGAGTTTGCCGAGGTGTGAATTTTTGAAAGCGATGACGCCATATTTTCCGATAAATCAGAATTTTGCAACTCAATTTCCGAAATGCCGATAACCGCTGTAATCGGCGTTCGGATTTCGTGGCTCATTCGCGCCAAAAAGCGGCTTTTTGCACGGTTTGATTCCTCGGCGACTTCGGTACGATGACGTTCGTCTTCCGCCTCTTTAAGGCGGCGGAAAATCAATGCTCCGACCCCGGTAATTGCGATAAACAAAACAAAAATAATCGGCTGCAACGTAACAGTATATCTGAACGCAAATGCAATAAATGCCAACAAAATAAAAAAGGTTAAATACAAAAAACGAACATTGCGCAGAAAACGACGCGGTTTTTGATTATGCTCGACGGTATCCATGCATTCATACCCCCCTCGGCGAGTATCATATCACAAAAAGTCACCTGTTTGCAATTTTTTGATATTTCCACCACTGAAATCAATTTTCAATTTTATCGCGAGCGCACTTGATAAGCCCGCCCGGGCTTTGTCGGAAAAAGCAAGACCTGTCGCCCGCCGCAAGGCATTTTCGGCAGGCTGTTATCATTCGCATTAAGTATGTAAGGAGAACGCACTCAAGCGCGTTCTCGGGCTTGCAAACGGGCGATTATCAGCCGATAAGTGCAGCGAAAAATGTAGCAATCAGCACAATCACATAAATTACCAACACAATAATCGCAATAACCCTCGGGGGCTTGACATTATGTGTCCTTTTCTTCCTGCTGCACATTATAAATACGAGAATCGAAAGCCCGATAATAGCAACGTGAGTCAAAATTACAATGACGACACCGAGAATCCCTGATATCGGCGGGAAGGGAAAAATCCACAACACAAGCGCGACCGCAGCAAGCAACGACAGCATAAATGCGACATCGTGGAGAGGCTTCGGACCGGGCACGTAACTTCCGTCCGGAGCTAAAACGGCGGTTCGCGGGCGATTTCGCGCAATCCCCCGCAGGATAGCGAAAATATACGCAATACCGCACACAATAAACACGGCGGTAATATTGCCGGCAGACATAATAAACACTATAACCCCCAGCACCAAGACCAACAACACACTTAAAATTGCATAAATCATTTATACCCCTCCGCACAAAAAAGACTTCGTGCGATTATATCACATTTTCGAATCGGCGGAAAATTTTTTTCAAAACCTATTCGGTGACCGCTCAGCTACCAATTAGGTTTTGAAATAAGTTTTGAAATTTTAAATTTTTCGGTCGAGCATTTTTTTTGCAAAATTCCCCATAATAGGTATATAATCAAGTTTGGAGGCGTTTACATGGACAAAAATAAAATGAAAAATTATGCGGAGTTGTTAGTGCGTTCCGGCGGAAATGTGCAAAAAGGGCAGCTTGTTATTATCGGCTGCGATGTTGAAAATGCCGACTTCGGGCGGCTTGTGCAAGCGGCGGCATACGACGCGGGCGCGTCGGAAGTGCGCATGGAATGGATGGACGACATTTGCTCGCGAACAACGTATCTTCGTGCGGCAAGCGAAATTTTCGACAGCTTTCCCGAATGGCGCGTGAACAAACTCGCAGAACAAGACGAACGCGGCGCGGTTTATCTGCACGTGCGCTCGTCCGACCCCGACGCCCTTTCCGGCGTTGATGCCGACCGTCTGCGCCGATTCACAAAGGTGTCGCGCGAAGCCACAAAAGAACACACGCGGCTTACAATGGGCAGTTTTTTGCGATGGTCAATCATCGCCGTGCCGTCGGCGGCGTGGGCGAAAAAAGTTTTTCCCGACCTCTCCGAAGCGGACGCAATCGAAAAAATGTGGCAATATTTGCTCAAGGGCGCGCGTGCCGACGGAAAAAATCCCTGTGCCGACTGGGAAATTCACAAAAAATCATTCGAAGCGCGGCTTGAATATCTGAATAAAAAGCAGTTCGACGCCCTGCGAATAACAACCGGGCTCGGCACGGATATCACGCTCGGTCTGGCGAAAAATCACGTCTGGGAGGGCGGCGGCGACGTTGACAAAAACGGCGTACCGTTCTTTCCCAACATGCCGACGGAAGAAATTTTCACAATGCCCGACAGAATGCGCGCCGACGGTCGCGTTGTTGCGTCAATGCCGTTGTCGTATCAGGGCAACTTAATCGACGGCTTCGAGATGACGTTCACCGCCGGAAAGGTCAGCTCGTTCCGCGCCGACAAAAACGAATCCGCCTTGGCAAATATAATTGAAATCGACGAAGGCGGCGGCCGGCTCGGCGAGGTTGCCCTTGTGTCAAACACGTCGCCAATCGGGCAAATGAACACGCTTTTCTACAACACCCTCTTCGATGAGAACGCATCATCGCACCTTGCTCTCGGCAAAGCGTATCCGAAAAATATCCAAGACGGCGACAAACTCTCGACGGAAGAATTTATTGCCGCCGGCGGCAACGATTCCCTCGTTCACGTAGATTTCATGTTCGGAACGGAAGATATGTGCGTAACCGGCATTCACGCCAACGGCACAGAGGAACAATTTCTGAAAAACGGCGATTTCGTGATTTAATCGTTCGCGGGGCTTCCCCCCGCGAACTAAACATAATAAAGGAGGAAATTTATGAAATACCAAACGGTAAATCAAATCCGAGATGCGTTCTTGGATTTTTTTGTTGGAAAAGGGCATTATGTTTTGCCGAGTTACCCGCTTGTTCCGCAGGGTGACAAGAGTCTGTTACTAATCAATTCGGGGATGGCACCGATGAAATCGTTTTTTACCGGGCAGGAAATTCCGCCGAGTCCGAGAATCGCAACGTGCCAAAAATGCATTCGTACGACCGACATTGATGAAGTCGGCAAAGATGCGCGACATGCGTCTTTTTTTGAAATGTTGGGGAATTTTTCGTTCGGGGATTATTTTAAAAAGGAAGTTATTCCTTGGGCGTGGGAATTTATGACGAAAGTTATGGAAATTCCGGCGGAAAAATTGAGCGTGAGCGTTTATCTGGAGGACGACGAAGCCTATGCGATTTGGCGCGACGACATCGGTCTTTCCGAGGACAAAATTTTCCGCATGGGCAAAGAGGATAATTATTGGGAGCATGGAATCGGGCCGTGCGGGCCGTGTTCGGAAATTTATTTCGATAGGGGCGCGGAGCATGGTTGCGGCGACCCCGGTTGCACAACCGGCTGCGAATGCGACCGCTTTATGGAAGTTTGGAATTTGGTTTTCACGCAATTTGAAAAAAGCGAGGACGGTTCGTACAGCCCTTTGGCATCAACGAATATCGATACGGGAATGGGGCTTGAACGACTCGCGATTGTCATGCAAAACGCGCCGAGCATTTTTGACATTGATAACATAAAGAGTGTGCGGGATTCTGTGCTTACGGCGGCGGGAGTGCCGGCGACCGGCAATGCGCTGATTTCGGCGAATATTGTTGCCGACCACGTGCGAAGCGTCACGTTTATGGCGGCAGACGGCGTGTTGCCGTCAAACGAGGGTAGGGGATATGCGTTCCGGCGGCTGTTGCGCCGTGCGGTGCGCCACGGCAAGGCAATCGGACTGACGCGCTTCGTGCAAAGCGTCGCACAAACGGCAATTGATGCGTATTCACATGCATATCCGAATTTGACGGAAAAATCCGGTCACATATTAAAAACGCTTGGGGCGGAGGAAAATCGTTTTCTCGAAACCCTTGATACCGGCATGAATTTGCTGCAAAAACATATCGACGATATGAAAAATTCCGGCGAAAAAATGTTGAGCGGCGCGGATGCGTTTAAACTTTACGATACTTTCGGATTTCCGCCGGATTTAACGCGCGAAATTTTGGAAGACAACGAACTCGCCATGGATTCGGAAGGTTTTGAATCCGAAATGTCGGCGCAGAAAACTCGTGCGCGTGAGGCGCGCGGAACGTTTACGTACATGGGCGCGGATGAAACGGTTTATCATAAACTGCCGCCGAATTTGCCGACGGAATTTGTCGGCTACACAGAGGTTTCCTGCGAAGCGGAAATTCTCGCGCTGATTTGCGACGGCGAAATCGTAAATGAAGTGACGGAGGGGAAAGAGTTTGCCGTTGTGTTGAACAAAACGCCGTTTTATGCGGCAAGCGGCGGGCAAAAAGGCGACAAGGGTTGGTTGCGCATAAACAAGGAAACTGCGCCGGTGCAAATCAATGACTGCATAACGGTTGCGGGCAATAATACCGTTCATATCGGTTCGATTGAATCCGGTTCGATAAAGGTAGGGCAAATCGTTAAAGCTGTAATATTTTTTGATACTCGTGCAAAAACTTCCTGCAATCACACCGCGACGCATCTTTTGCAAGAGGCGTTGCGTCGCACCTTAGGCGACCATGTTGAACAGGCCGGTTCGTCGGTTGACGCAGAGCGGTTGCGTTTCGACTTTACGCACATGCAGGCTCTTACGCCGGAGGAGCGCGAGAATGTTGAAAAAAATATTTGCTCGTGGATTTCGTCCGACCTGCGCGTTGTAACCGAGGAGACGACCCCGGAAGAGGCACGAAAAAAAGGTGCGCTCGCGCTTTTCGGCGAAAAATACGGCGACACCGTGCGGATGGTGAGCGTCGGCGATAATGCAAAAGGAGAGGCATTAAGCGTCGAGCTTTGCGGCGGAACGCATGTAAAAAGCACGGGCTTAATCGGCGCGTTTCGAATTTTATCGGAATCGGGTATTGCGTCGGGCGTGCGCCGCATCGAAGCGGTAACAAATCTCGCTGCGATTAACAGCTACAAAGATGAAGTTTGCGCGCAGGCGGAAAAGATTAAGACTCTTTCCGACGAAAATCGTGCGTTGAAAAAAGAAATCGCAAAAACTCAAGCGGCGGCGGCGGGTGCTGCCCACGAACAAATTTTGGCCGACATTTTAAAATCTGCCGAAACGCACGGAAATTTCACGCTTGTATCTGCCAAGCCGCAAAACTGCGACATCGACGCATTGCGCAAGCTCTGCGACAAAATCAAGGCGGAAATTAAATCCGGCGCGTTGATTTTGTGCGGCGTAAATAACGAAACCGGTGCGGTGCAGTTTCTTGCTTCCGCCACCGACGACGCAGTAAAAGCCGGAATAAATTGCGGTCAAATCGTAAAAAATGCCGCGCAAATTTGCGGCGGCGGCGGCGGCGGAAAGCCGAATCATGCGCAGGCCGGCGGCAAGGACGCCGCAAAAGCTGACGAAGCTCTCGCGCAAGCAACCGCACAAATGAAAGAAATGCTCGGATAGGGGGCGTAAACATGCCTCGAAATAAGTATCCGGAAGAAACCGAAAAAAAAATACTTGATGCGTCGTTGAAATTATTTTTGGAAAAAGGCTACGAGGAAACCACGGTACTCGACATCGTGGCACAGTTAAACGGGCTTACTCGCGGCGCGTTTTACCATCATTTCAAGTCGAAAGAAGCGGTTTTCGAGCGGCTTGTTGATATGTTTGAGGTTGGCGAGTCGGCACTTGCCGAGGCGATGCTGGCCGACATGCCGAGCGGGCTTGAGCGTTTGCGCTTTGCGATGAAGGGGTCGCTTGTTGCAAATACCGCGCAGGATGAAACCGTTAAATTTTTAACCATGCTGATGGTTTTGATGACCACGCCGTATTTTTTCGCCGCGCGACACAGGTGGAATTTAGAAACAGCAAAACTCTTCGAACCGATGATTGAAGAGGGCATGGCCGACGGCTCAATCCGAAAAGGCAACGCAAAAGTTTTGTCGGAGCTTTTAATGCTTCTGGTGAATCATTGGGCGTTTCCGAACATATTCCCCTGCACCCGCGAAGAATTTTCGGCAAAAGCGGCATACATTGAGGAAATCCTCAATACGGTCGGTTT
The DNA here is from genome assembly GCA_009781765.1 of Defluviitaleaceae bacterium. GTDB lineage: Bacteria > Bacillota > Clostridia > Lachnospirales > WQUN01 > WQVC01. The sequence continues at coordinate 12,789 of WQVC01000043.1, forward strand.
GCCCGTAATCGACGACGAAATGCGAGAATTATTCTTCGAGACAATCAACAAAATCGACCGGAACGGCGATGCGCCGAGTGCGTAATTCTGAACTCTTGATTCGCGTTTTTGACGTGATTTTTTCCGAAAAAAGAACCCCCTTCGTGTGAAGGGGGTTCTTTTTATTGCACAGGAAACTGCTCCGGCTTCGAGGGAATGCGCGGGAAATCACATGTGTCCTCGGTGTTCCGGCGTTCTCTATCTGTCACGGTTCCACAAATACCTTTCGGCGGCGGCTTGATGTTCCGGATACGTCCGAGAAAAATGATGCGCGCCGGTGGCTTCGTCGCGAAGAACGAAGAAGAGATAATCCGTCGCGGACGGCCAAAGTGTTGCGCGAATTGCGCCTGCGGCAGGATTTGAAATCGGACCTGCCGGCAAACCGTGATGGCGATACGTGTTGTACGGCGAGTGCGCATAGCGGTCGATGTCGGCGATGGTAAGCCTGACCGGCGGGTCGGCCATCGCATATTTCACGGTCGAGTCCATGTCAAGCCGCATGTTTGTTTGCATTCGCCGGTGAATTACCTGAGACATAAGAGGCTGTTCGCTCGCAAGACGCGCCTCGCGCTCAATAATTGACGCCATGATAATTGTTTCGTCCAACGTCAAGCCCATTTCTTCCATTTGGAAGAACATTTCCTCGTCGATGCGTTCGCTGAAATTGTGCAGCATTCTGGTAATAATGTCGGCGGGAATCGGATTAACGGGAATTTGGTACGTGTCCGGAAAAAGATATCCTTCGAGGCGGTTCGGGCGGTCAGCAGGAATATCCATCAAAAACGCAAAGCCGAAATGCCCGTACTGCGCAACAAAAAGAAAATCTTCGGCGGCAAAAAATTCGCGTGATTCAAAGTATGCCGCCATATCACGAAGCGTCCAACCCGGCGGAATTGTGATTGTTTCGTGAGGGGCTAAAGCTCTCGCCTGACGACGCAAAGTGCGGTCGATTTCGACATTTGACATGTTCATGTTAAGCGCGAACGTACCCGGTGAGTAATTTGCGGTCGCGCCGCGAACAAAAAGTTCGAGTTGGTAAACCATTCGATTTTGAATAATTTCTTCGTCGTGAAGACGCCGCGCAAGGTCTGACACGGATATTTCCTCGTCGATGACAAATTCAAATGCGTGATTCTCGCCTTCCGAAAGAAGTTCGCCCGCAAGACGTATGCCTTCGCTGTGCCCCCAACCAAACGCACTTACAACAAAAACCGCCACAACCGCCACAAGTACAAGGTTCAAAAGCATCCCTAAAACGTACTTTAAAATGTTGACGGTGGTGTCGGCGGCATCGGTTTTATTGTGTTTGTTCATGTTAAAATCGCCTCCCATTCGGTGAATAATAACTCCAGTCGCGATTCGAGCGCAACTTTTTCTTCAAAAACTTCTTGTGCGGCGGCTGCGTCCGTGTTTATTTCCGGGGTTTCGAGTTTTTCGTCGCACAGCGCGATTTGCGTTTCAAGTTTTGAAATTTCCGCTTCCAATTTTTCCGCGCGTGATTTTTTGCGACGTGCCTCTGCGTCCGCCTCTTTTTTGCGCAGATAATTCTGCTTTGAGTCCGATTCGGTACATATTGCGTCGGCAAGAGGGGTTTGTGCGGCTTTTTTTTCGATGAAGTAATCGTAATTGCCGGCAAATTCCGCTATTCCGGATGGCGTCATTTCAAAAATTTTTGTTGCCGTGTTGTTAATAAAATATCGGTCGTGCGAAACAAAAATTAACGCGCCGGAAAATTCGAGCAACGCAGTTTCCAAAATTTCTTTGGAGAAAATATCAAGATGGTTCGTGGGTTCGTCAAGTATCAGAAAGTTTGCCCCCGCAAGCATGACTTTAGACAACTGCACGCGCCCGCGTTCGCCGCCCGAAAGCGCGGCAAGCGGCTTGAAAACGTCGTCGCCCTTGAACATAAATGCCGCGAGAGTTGTGCGGATTTCCGTTTGCGTCAGGCGAGGGTAGGTGTCGGCGAGCAGTTGAAATATTGTTGTGTCGGGCAGAGTGTCCGAGGGCGCGTTGTCGGCGGTAAGGGTCGAATGACGTTGGTCGTAATAGCCCGGGCGTACGTTCACGCCCTCGCGAATTTTCCCCGATAACGGCACAAGCTGTTCGGCAATTATTTTCAAAAGCGTGGTTTTGCCGATTCCGTTTTCCCCGATTAGCGCGATTTTATCGCCTTTTTTTATCTCAAATGAGATGTCGGAAAAAAGTTTTTTTCCGTCAAAACCCATCGACAAATTTTCTGCAAATAAAACATCGTTGCCGGAATTTAAACGCGGCTTCAAACGCAGGCGCATTTTTTCGGGCGCGGCAACCGGTGCGTCAATCCGTTCGATTTTGCCTAACAGTTTTTCGCGGCTTTTTGCGCGAATTAACGCCGCCTCCGTGCTGAACGAGCGAATTTTTTTTACAACGTCTTCGTGATGCTTGATAACTTTTTGCCGGTCGGCGTAGGCTTTTTTCGCCAACACAAGGTCGGCGGCCTTTTTTTGCACAAAAAAACTGTAATTTCCGCCGTAAACAACGGACTTTTTATGTTCAATTTCAATTGTTTTGGTGCAAACTTTATCTAAAAAATATCTGTCGTGGGAAATTACAAGTACCGCGCCGGAGAAATTTCGCAAATATTCTTCAAGCCACGCGACGCTTTCGATGTCGAGATGGTTTGTCGGTTCGTCAAGCAGAAGAAGGTCGCTTTGTTGCAAGAGCAATTTGCCGAGCATCGCGCGTGTGCGCTGCCCGCCCGAAAGCGACGAAAAATCCTGCGTCCACTGATTTTCGGAAAATCCGAGTCCGCGAAGCACGCCTTTTAAGCGACTTTCTGTCTCAAATCCGCCGGCTTCTTTGAAGCGAAAGCTCAAATTGTCGTATCGCGTCATGGTTTCGTTAAATTTTTCTCCTGTCAGCGCACCCATTTCCTTTTCGAGTGCGCGAATTTCCGATTCCATTTTTCGCAACGGAAAAAAAACGCTGTTGAGAGCGTCGTAAAGAGTGCCTGATTCCGACTCGTCTTCAAGTTGCGCCAAATAGCCGATATTCACTCCGCCGCGCTTGGAAACTTCGCCGTCATCGGCTTCCCATTCTTTAGTTATTATGCGAAAAACGGAAGTTTTGCCTGCGCCGTTTACTCCGACAAGCGCGACTTTTTCGCGCTCTTCTATCATAAACGATACGTCCGTTAAAATTTCTTCTGCGCCGATTGCTTTCGCAACCGACTTCATTTGAAGCAACATTACGGTTTCCACGCGCCTTTCAGGCAGTACGCAACAAGCCCAACCCCGGTGAGGGCGGCAAATGCCAGTTTAAACCACGGCGAAATATCGAGGGGCGTAAAAAATCCCTCCACGAACGCGGCAAAAACAAGCAAAATAACAATCAGCGGAATCAGTTTTACCGCTTTTTTGGCATGAAAAACGAGCGACTGCGCTCGAGTGAAATCGCCCGGTACGAGAAGTCCTTTTCCCATCATCAAGCCGCCGCCGCCCGCAAAAAAAATTGCGGCAAGCTCCGTGACGCCGTGCGGAAGAATAAGCGACCAAAAAATCAGCATATTTGCGCCGTCGGCGTGAAAAAAGCCTGCCAAAGCACCAACCAGAGCTCCGTTAAGAAGCAAGATGTACAGCGTTAAAATTCCTGCAAAAATACCGAGCGCGAAAGTATTAAACGCGACCGTTGTGTTGTTTGTGATAAAAAACGCGCTCATAAGCGAGCCGTCCCACATTATTACGTGGTTATCCAAATCGACGGCGGGTTCCATGCCGGCAGGGAGAAGTTCGCTGAGCCGAGCCGCATCTCCGGCAACGTAAAACCCTGCAAACATCGCTGCAAACACAAAAACAGCCGTCGCGAAAACCCAATATTTATAGGTTTCGCGAACGACTTGCGGCAGAGTATGCGAAAAAAATTCCGCGATTTCGCCAAAACTGCCGCGCTCACGGATGTAAAAAAAATTATGACTCGACCCGACAAGGCGATTCAAATAGGAAACGATTCGGCTTTTGGGATAATGCGTTTTCGCATAGGCAAGATGAAACCCGGCAAGCCGAAAAAGCCGCGCAAATTCGCGAACTTCGTCGGCTTTGACACTCTTAATTCCGCCGCGTTTTTGTAAGCGGGAATTAAATCCCTCCAACGCCTTCCAACTTTCCTCGTTTTTCGCAGTAAAAGTGGATTCTTTCATTTCTGCAACTCTTCTTGGTCAACGGTAAGGTTAATCAGTCTGCTGTACCAAAGCAAAGCGTCGTTGTATGCGGTGTGTATTTGGTCGATTGAAATATTGCGCACAAGTGCGACACGCGAAATTTCTTTCCAGTGTCCCATTTCGTACTGTTGCACGAAGAACAAGACGCTGTAAAAGTCGCCGGTTTGCTCGACGAGCGCGGAGTGAATCGGCGGCGGGACAAATATCAGCTTGAAGGCTTCTTCGATTGTCATATCCAATACTACGTCAAGCACCGAAAAAAGCCCCATGAGGAACAGGTTCTCCTGCTGAAGCCCCAATTCAAAATGGACAGCAAGGTTTTCGCAAAATTTTGCCCTGAGAAGCGAAAGGCGCATAATCTCCGAAGGGCTGTCCACACAAAGCGTATTCGAAACAGCCGTTGATACCCATTTCTTTATTTCCTTTTGCCCGAGCATTGCCGCCGCTTGATTCAGATTTTTAATTTCCGAACGTGATTTGCTCGCCGTGTTCACAAGGCGCATAAACTGAATTGCGAGAGCGGTATCCTGTTGAACGGTGCGCGTAAAAGTTTGGAAGTCGAAGTCGTCATTGCTTACTACATTCAAGAGCTGAATATAGTTCGCTTTCAACGGCGAAAGTGTGTTCTGCCGCGCACTTGACGGAATATGAACCTTATAAAACGCGCCGTCAAAGAGTTTTACTTTTGAATCACGATGCATTATGATTTGGTCGAAAATCGGCTTTTCGCTTATGTCGGTTGCGACAATCACAGCTTTCGGAAATTCGCGCTTTACGAGAACGGACTGCTCTAACAATTTTGTAAGCGGAACTTTCAAAAAAATATAGCTTACATACGACGAAATCGGCGAGATGTCCTCGAATTTTCCTTTATAATACGCCGCAAGTTTGAACCCTCGTGATTTGTAATGCTCGCATCGCTCAATAACGGCAGCGTCAATTACAATTGTGTCGTCCAGAAGCAAAACGACTTTTTCCGGATTCTCCTTAACCTTATTTTCAAGGTCGGTGAAAAGTTGGATTTGTGTAATAGGGATAAAAACCGGCTTGTTTTGCGTAAGTGCATCAAGCCCCACCTCGTTCATAAAATCAACGAAGGGCGAGTCCATAGCCCTGTCCAGAGGATTTGATTTTGTGGATTCTAATATGGCATTGCCGTATTGTGCCGCCATATAATACGCCTCAACCTGCATTTTGTCGGTAAACAGCGGCTTTGGCACGATTAACAGTTTCATGGACAGCTCCCTTCGGAAATATTTTTCCAATCATATCATAATGTCGCAAATTTATCCAAGATTTTTTGTTTTTTTAACCGGACTGCGACCGCGCGCGAAATTCCGCAGGGGTTTCGCCTACATATTTTTTGAAAATCGAGCGAAAATATTTTACGTCGTCGAAGCCGACCTGCACGGCGATAATATCTTCTTCCGTTGCGGCTTCGGACAAATGTTTTTGCGCTTCCTGTACGCGCACCCACATTACATAGTCGAAAAGCATGACTTTTTCCCGCTCCATGAACACTTTGTTTAAAGTTTCGGGCGTTGTGCCGAGCTTTACGGCAATGCGCGCAATTGAAAAATTTTCGAAAAAATGCTCTTGGATGTGGCGTTTTGCGGCGAGATGCAGTCGCAGAGAATCTTTCGTGTGAAATTTGCCCACGAATGTGCAAAATGCGCGCAAGGCTTTGTCCATGAATTGATAACCGTCGTCAATTGTGGCAATGCGTAAAATTTCGCTTGTGGGAAAGTGGCGCGCAACTTCCCCTGCAAAAGGCAAATTTTGCTCACTGATGTAGCGGCTTATTCGAAAGACAATTGTCATAACGATTTTTGCCGCAAGATTTTCCGGCATAGGTCCGGATTGTGCAAGCGCGTTAAAAAGCTCCGACAAAAGACCTTTGCAATACTCGTAATCGCCGACAACGGCGGAGTAAACAAGCCGTCGCTCGCGGGCGTGCGGGTAGCGGAAGGTAATATTATTATCCGGCTCGACAAATTCGATGGGAATAACCGCGTGGTAGCCCATGCGATAACGATAACCGAACGCCGCGTCGGCTTCACGGGCGGAAATTGCAATTTCCATCGGAGTGGAGTAGGTGCGTCCGATTCCGATTGTGCAGCGCATACCCGTGCGTTCGAAAATTGTGTGCTTGAGCCTGTCGCCGAGCAAAACTTTTTCCTCGACGGTGAAGTTCGCGTTTAAAACAACCGGAATTTCGTGAAAGCTCCGCACGAATGCTTTTGACTTATGCTCACGCAAAAGCCCGCGCACGACAGTTAAAATACCGATTATGCGCAAATGTTTTTCCTGCTCGGACAGTGCAAGCGCAACACGCTTGTAGTGGTCTATGCGGACGATAAAAACCGAAAAATCCGTTTCGAAGGGAATTTTAAAATACTCAAACCCGTTACGAATCTCATTTTCGCGGTCAACATCGCCGTCGAGGAGGGTACGCAGAAAAATTTCTTCATATTGAAAGATGCGCCGCTGATAATCGCTTGTCATGTTTGCCGTCATGCGACGGTTTTCTTTCATTTTTTTTGTGCTTGCCAAGGCAAATTCAAGACAACGGTTCAAGTCGCCGGGTTTTACCGGGCGATACATGAAATCAAGTACGCCGAAATCGCGACCCCGCTTCATGTAATCGGACTCGTTAAAGGTGCCGTACATGAGAAATTTTACGTCCGGAAACTCCTCGTGGATTTCACGAAAGCGCACAAAATGAAGCCCGCCGAAAAATTTGATGTCGGATAAAATCACGTCGGGCTTTGTATCGCGCACGGCTTTCTGCACATCGCCGCTGATTTCGGAAAAATGACCGACAATACGAACTGCCGGATACGCACCGCGAATATGTGCGCGGAAATTTTTAATGTTTTCGGCGTCGCCGTCAATAAGAAGGAGGTTCATGCGCCGGCTCCTTTGTTTACGTTATGAGTTCAACTTGCCCGGATTTGATTGCATTTATTATATCAAAAATATTTTCGGCAGGTTTTTTCATGGCGATACCGCTCGGCTTACTTGTAAATGCGTTATGGGCATCGCTTCCCGCTTGCATGGCGAGATTATGCGTTTTTGCGTAATCCATAGCTTTTTTGTTAGTGTTGTCCGGCATGGAGGCATTATAAACTTCAAAGCCATCGATAAATTCGACGTCGGACGGACCGGGCTCGTTTATCCACCACGCCTTGCGAAACGGATGCGCGTGGGCAATATATGCACCTTCGCCGCGAACAGCCGCACTCAGTTCGGGCAGCGTCAATTTGTCAAAGTCCGGATTTGCCGCTAAAAATTCCGGCGTAAGCCCGTAGAGCAAAAAATCCATGCCGTTAAGACTGTATTCCATGCCGAAAAATACATCGAAATCGCACTTGTCGCCGGCAAGTTTCGCCTCATAATACGGCTTGACAAAAAATTTCACCTTGCTTTCCCATGAAAGATTATGCGGGCAACCACTGTTTCCGTTAAAAAAATGGTCGGTAATAATCGCGCCGGAAAAACCGGCTGCTTTATAGTAGTTTACCATTTCTTCCGGCGAAGATGTTGCGCACGCGCTTACGGGATATGTATGCATATGAGTTTCGTATAAAAACACCGGGCGAGTCCCTCCTTTTAAAAAACGAACTCGCCCAGTTTAACACACTGCAGCAGTTTTGCAAAACTGCTGTAATTTTATTGTGACAACGCGACGCGAAGTTTCTGCCGCGTGCGTGAAAGTGAAGATTTTATTTTGCTTTCGCTTGCGCCGAGATTTTTTGCGATTGCGGAAATTGAATCGGCGTACCAGTATCGGCGCATAAATATGAAGCGAGCTTCATTGTCGAGTTCGCCCAAAAATTTGTTGATTTCCCGAGCGGTTAAAATGCTTTCAAGGTCGGCGTGGACGTCGGAGGGGGAGGGGATTGATTCGGCAAGTTCGCTCATTATTAAGTCGGGTTCGGCGGCGCGCTTTTTCGCGGTGTTTGCGCGATGTTTGTCCAATGCACGATTGCGCGTAATTTTTGCCAAAAAGCTCTTAAAAAGCGTGGGACGCCCCGGCGGAATAACCTGCCACGTTTTAAAAAATGTATCGCTTACGCATTCTTCCGCGTCTTGTATGCTCGGGAGAATATTTTTTGCAACGGTGAGCAAATATGACGCATATTTTTTTTGCGTTTCGACAATCGCGCTTTCGTCGCGGGCGAAAAACAGGTCGAGAATTGCGTTATCCGTCATTGTAATTCCTCCTTACTGCATATAGCGAGCTTCGAAAGTAAGCCGCGATACACGTGTTCCGTTGGGTTGCACAAAGAAAATTCCGCGCCCCTGCGGCGACGTGCCGATGAAGGTTTCGTCGAAAACTGTCATTGACGGGGCGTATTCGAAGAAATCGTTCATGTGTTGTCCCGCGTCCATGTCGCCCCATATGCCCGCAAGACGATTGATATAAACGAGGGCTGTGCCGGTACCTATTCCGAACTCCGACGTTTCGGCGTTCTCGATTTCGCGGAAAAACCACACGTCCCACCAATTACGCTGAGCATCGGCGGGAAACATCCCCGAAAGCCGTCGCGCATTGTATTCCAATTGCTCGTCGGTGAACCATAAAATTTCAACAGGGTCGAGATACAACCGTCCGTTACGAATCACAATCGCGCCGGCAATTGCATTTTCGTGACGCTCCTGCATTGCGTCGCGTTCAGCTTTCATTTGGCTGAGGAGTGTTTCGTGAGATTCTCGGATTAAATGCGAGCGCGAACGCAAAATATTATTTACGGCTTCTTCCGTTTCGAACAGGCGCAGGGAAGCAAGATTGCGTCCGTCGAAAATTTCCTCCGACCGAAGCCAAGCAGTGTTCACATATCGGAAGAACACGCTTTCATTGTCGCCTTCGCCGGTAACCGACCACAACTCGATTTGCAAAATAATTTCGCCGTCGATTTCATAAAGGAAAAATTGTTGCGCAACGGCAAGGCGTCCGTCGGAAGTTGTTTGGATGTGTATGTTGGCATGAGGCGGAGAATCTTCAAAAATAAAGTATCGCGTCCAAAGTTCATCGCCGCGCCATTCGCCGACAACGGGCGGTCGTTCGGGAAGAATTGTTCCGAGAAGGCAAATATACATGCCTTGGTGTTGGCGGATTCCGAATCCGAGAAGGGCAGGGTGGCTGACAAGAAAGTCTGCAATCGTTTCCGCGCTGACTTCGATGCGGGAATCGTTTTCAAGGCGGGGGCGTTCTTCCGCGAGCCGGTTGGCGATTTCATCCGATTCCGGCTCGAAAAGTTGACGCAACAAACCGGAAACCACCACTTCCGTCTCGTTCATCCGCAAAGATGTAAGGCGGTCGGGGTGACGCCACGGCAGCCGTTCAAGCGGCTCGATGATTCCGTCGTTGAACCGGACGCGCCAGTAAATTCCGCCGACAGAGCAGTAAAGACTGCCTTCGTTGCTGCGCAGGAATTGCATCGACGCAAGTCCGAAATATACTTCTCTCAGATAGGGAAGGGGTCTGCGCCCGCCGATAAATTCGCCGTTTTCATCAAACCCCCATGCTCTCGTAAAATGCTCAACCGGCACGCCGTCCGGCGGATTAAATTCCACACGTACAAATTCGCCGTTTATGTGCTTAAAATGTTGCCACTCGGGGTTGTGAAGGCTGTGAAAAACAGGGGTGAAATTTACATTTGCCTCATCGAAATGCCATTCCGAGGCATGTTGTGTGTCCCAAATGTGACCTTCAAAATCCGACAAATTCGGAAAAAGAGTGCCGGCATCGTAGCGAATGTCCCAAGTGCGCTCCAACGTCGCAACAGGCGTAAACTCAATCTGAACAAGGGGCGTTCCGCCGATATTGTACAGGGCGAAACTTGTTGCAACGCTTATATCGTCGTGATTAACAAAAAGCGCGTCCGGCGGGATAACGTCGCCGCTTTCGGTAAGAAATTGCCGGCCCGTCCACTGAACCTGCGGCGTTTGCCGAAGCAGTCTGCCGCTTAAATCGCGAAATTGACCGTCCGGCGTTAAAACCCCGAAACTGTGAAACGACGAAAATTGCGACAAAAATTCAGCGAGAAGGAGATTTTCGCAATAAATTCCGGCTCCGGATTCAATTGTCGTGCTGCGCAAATTTCCTACAATCCATACAGACGCGCCCGCAACAAACACCAAACACGCCGCCGCCGCAAGCCGCATAAGCAGCCCAACGCCGCGCCGCGATTTTTTCGGATACTCCGCCGCCTCCGCAACAAATTTTTCATCGACTTCGCCGATGAGTTCAAATAATTTTTCCGGTTTCATAGTTGTTTGTCCTTTCGTTAAATCAGTTTTTGTGAGATGTGCGAAATTTTCCGCGCATCCTGAAAAATGCTGTCTGACCGTAAAGACGTAAAATTTTCAAAAACGTCGCACGGTTTTTACAAAAACGCAAAACCTATTCGGTAACCAACCGGCTACCAATTAGGTTTTTGCAAATTTTTTTATTTCAAAATTTTTTATTTCATGTATAATTTTAATTGCATTGGAAAAATCATCATGCGAGGGGTGTTTAGGGCGTGGGTAAATTTGGTGCAGGCAAAGTAGCACGATGTTCGTTTTGCGGAAAATCACAAGAACAGGTTTATAAAATTATAGCGGGAGCGGGGGTGTATATTTGCGACGAATGCACTATTATGTGTCTCTATATTTTAAAAGATACTGCCCTGATTGACGCGAGGATTGGCGCGGGCTTAAACGACAATATTCGGTATGAGTGGATTAACGGGCGACCATACATCTGGACTTCGCAAGACATATGGCATCAAACGGTTACGGCGCAGCTGTGGAAACGTTTCGACGATTTTTTTAACGGGCAACGCTGCAAAGCCTACATCGCGCCGATAGACGTGCGTCTTAGGGAGTGTCGTCAAAAGGCATTGCTCCATCCGAAAACGCAAGCGATTTGAACGGCGGCAAGGTAGGATTTTGTGTGTTTGGCGTAGCGCGTAGCAATGCCTCTCCACCGTTTAA
>WQVC01000044.1 GCA_009781765.1 Defluviitaleaceae bacterium
AATTTGCTATGCATTGTAAGCAGTGCGCTCGATGTCGTTTTCGGGAAAATCGCCCGAAAACAACCGGTCGCGCACTACAATGCATGTACGCAAATTTTCCGCACAGTTTACAAAACTGCTATAGGATTTGCCGTTTTCGAAAAATCGCGTAACGCGCGATTTCAGCTTTGCATTTTGTGCAAATCTTGCGCCGGTTGACGCGCAAAGCCCCGGAGTATAAAATAGTAAGGATTATGCACGCAATATCTTCAAGGGAGTGCGCAAACGCATGTTGATTATTCAGGGCGCGGTTTCACTGGGACTTATTTTTTCGCTTATGGCGGTTGGGGTATACTTGACGTTTCGTGTGCTTAAAATGCCCGATTTGTCTGTCGAAGGCTCGATTATTTTAGGCGCGGGAATGAGTGCGCGGCTGATTTCCGATTCGTATATCGCAATCGGAAACCCGTTTTTGGTTACGCTTATCGCGATGCTTGCAGGTATGCTTGCAGGCTTTACCACGGGTATTTTACATACAAAATTAAAAATTCCGTCCATTTTGGCGGGTATTTTGACGATGGTTGCGTCGTATTCAATCGTAATTCGCATAATGGGCGCGTCGAATATCGCGCTGCCGCCGCACGGTCCGTGGCGCGTTACAACCGTGTTTACTTTCTTGCAGGACGCCGGACTTTCGCGCTCGTTGGCGGTTATCGTGGTAAGTTTTGTAATCGTTGTGGTTTCGTGCGTACTTTTGTATTGCTTCATGGGAACGGAGTTCGGCAGTGCGGTTCGTGCAACCGGCAACAATCCGCAAATGGTAAAGGCGCAGGGCATCAACACCGACTGGACGGTCATTGTGTGCCTGATGCTTTCAAACGGTTTGGTTGCGTTGGCCGGTTCGCTTTGGGCGCAACAACAGGGCTTCGCGTCCGTTGACATGGGCGTGGGAACAATTGTTGTGGGGCTTGCGTCGGTGATTATCGCCGAAGTAATTTTCCGCCCGCGCATGTTCTGGACGCATTTGATTGCAATTGTGATTGGCTCGATAATTTACCGATTTATCATCGTGCTTGCGCTTGATTTGCCGCAACGTTTCGGCGTCGATTTGTTGCGCCCCACCGATTTGCGCCTCGTTACCGCAATTATCGTAACCCTCGCGCTTGTGCAGCCCCTTCTTCGCGACAAGCTCAAAAAACTTTTCCGCCGTAAGGAGAGTCCGCAGTGCTAGATTTAAAAAATATTCACATAACCTTCGACCCCGGCACACCCATCGAAAAACACGCGCTTAAAGGAATCAATCTTCGCCTCGAACGCGGCGATTATGTAACGGTAATCGGCGGAAACGGCGCGGGAAAAAGCACAATGTTGAACATTGTTGCCGGCTCGCGATTTCCCGACACCGGCGTGATTTCCGTTGACGACGTAAACGTGACGTCGTATCCGGATTACAAGCGCGCGCAGTATCTCGGGCGCGTTTTTCAAGACCCTCGCGCCGGCACCGCCGCCGACATGAGCATTGAAGAAAATCTCGCGCTCGCCTACCGACGCGGAAAATTTCGCGGACTCGGATGGCATATTCGCAAGGGCGAACGCAAATTTTATCGCGAAAAGCTCGCAACCCTCGGTCTCGGCCTCGAAACGCGCCTCAAAGATAAAGTGGGCTTACTTTCCGGCGGACAGCGGCAAGCTCTGTCGCTTCTTATGGCGACGCTCAAAGAACCCCGCGTTCTCCTCCTCGACGAACACACCGCCGCCCTTGACCCCAAAACCGCAGCAACCGTCCTCGACCTCACCAATAAAATCGTGAACAAATACAATCTCACAACGCTTTGCGTTACGCACAACATGCGCGACGCCCTCAAAAACGGCAATCGCATAATAATGATGCACGACGGAAATATAATCCTCGACATGAAGGGCGAAGAGAAATCGAACCTCACCGTACAAGATTTGATTAAAATGTTCGAGCGCGCCGGCGGCGAAGAAGTGCTTTCCGACAGGATGCTGTTGACGTAGGGGGAGAATCTTGCAAGCATCGCGCCTTGATGAAATAACATAGGGCGGAAGCAAGTCTATCGGAACGGACAGTCCAATACTGTCCGCCCCGATTCCTACATATTTTGCAGTAACAATACCGACCAATTCCCCGTATGAATTGAACAATCCCCCGCCTGAGTTTCCGCGTACAAGTTCGGTTGTTGTTTGAATCATCTCAATCCGGATGCCTTCAAACACAAATGCATCCGTGCGCCCGGTATAAAAGCCTTCCGCTATTATCATCTCTTGGGTACGCGCCGAGTATCCCGCCGCAAAAACGTATGCGCAGTGTTCAGGAATAATTCCGAATCGCGCCGCAGATAATTCGTACGCATCTGTTTTGATAATCGCCAAATCCGCATCCGGGTTGTGCCAAGCTACCACGGCTTCAAAGGTTTGGCCATTTTTCAGGCGCACATTGATTTTATCGGCGAATCCCCCGGTTGCGTTCGAAACAACATGGTTATTTGTAACGATGAAACCGGTTTCGCAAATTATAACGCCGCTTCCGATTCCGCTTCGAGAAAAACGCCCGAATCTTGTCATTTGCATGGTTTCTACAAGAACCACTGAATATGCCGCATTTATTTTTACATCAGGCGCGAGTTCCCGGGACGCAAAACAGGTGCTGCCGGAAGCAACACCTGTAAATGCGAATCCATGGTTGAAACAACAGTCCGCCGATGCATTGTAACCGGCTCGCTCGATGTCTTTTTTTCGGGAAGAGCATCCGAAAAAAAGACCGGTCGCTCGCCACAATGCATTTTCGGCGTGCTGTTGTTCTGAACTGTGGATTCGCATTGTAAGCAAAATCATACATAAAATTACTACCATATCCGTAAAAACATGCGGTACAAGATGATGGAGGCTTCACCGCGAGTGAGTGCCTCATCCGGTCTGAACCTGCCGTCTGCTTGGCGCACCGGGATACCCAAGCGCATTGCAAGTGCCAACTCATCTAAACTCCAATCGGCAAATTCCGCATGGTCTGTATATGTTTGCAAATACCGCGTCGGGTCGGCCGGATGCCGATACCCCATTTCGGTACGCAAGATTCTTGAGGTAACAACTATCAGTTGGTCGCGGGGAATCGCCTGCCCGGGGTTAAAGCGATTGTTGCCCACGCCTGTCATTATACCGGCGCGGCTTGCCGAACCGACAGAGCCGAAATACCATGCACCGGAAGATACATCCGCAAATCTGCCGTCGGCGTTGGGGTCAAGTCTTCCGAGTGACCGCGTAAGCAAGGCGGCTAATTCTGCGCGGGTTATATGCGCGTCCGGGCTGAATTGGCCGGGAGCAGTCCCCGTTATGATTCCCTGCGTTGCAAGAGTGCGAACAGCTCTTTGCATTTCTGCTGAACGGTTAAGAATATCGGTGAAGTCAACGCGATTTTCAATTACCTTGTATTCTCCGCTTTGGTTGACCCTTGCATTTAAAAGTCCCGTTACCGGATTGTGTTTGCCGCCGACGTTTTCGCCGCGAGCATTTACCACCGTTTGGTATATCGGGTCGCTGCCCGGCAGCGGTTTCACAGACAATCGCACCGGCTCATTTATCGGGCGGCTGAATGTAACAGAGTAGGTGCGCGGCGCGGGCGTTCCCGACAGCAGCACAAGACCCTCTTCTGCGGGAATGTCATCGGACGCACTGCTTGATACCGTGATATACAAGGGTACGCCGGATACGTTATTTCTGACGAAGCCCATGGTAAACGACAAGTCGTAATAAGGGGTGCGAATCCAAATTTCATCAACGTCTGTCAACAGCGTGGACGACTCAATTCGGATGTCAACCTCTTCAAACTCGGTTGTAACAAACGCCACGTTGGCGTTTAATGCGCGCTCAATTTCGTATTCATTGTATTCGAGCATACGGTAAATGTCGTGGCGAGTGGTGAATGCAATCTCTTGCAATTCCTCGACGTTGGGTTGGTTTACGATTATCAACGGAGCGTCAACTTCGACGCTTGCCGCATTTAAGATAGCGTTTTCGGCAATCAACGCAACAAGCGAATCTTGCCCGGAATCCGACTCGTCAAGAGCGTCCTGAACAGCCGCAACAGCATCGTCGGTATCTGTTTCGCCGTTAGTTGCGCCTGCCCCCGGGTCGGTGGTTTCTTCTTGAGCAGGGGGGACGTTTGTTGTCGGGGGAGCATTAACAGGTTCTGACGGGCCGCCGCCGCCGCCTCCTCCGACGGGAGGAAGAGAAATGGTGCGAATTTCATATATATCGCAGGTTGTGCAGATTCTTCTTTCCGTTCCGGCTGTTGTTGCGGTGGGGGGAGTAGCGACAATCCAATCGCCCCATGTATGACCTAACGCGGGAATCGGCGTTACGGAAAGAATCGCGTTGCAGTCGTCGCATGTTTCAACGGTTTCACCCGCTGATGCGCATGTTGCCGGGGTTGTTGCGGTGCTTGTGTCGGGATGAAGGCAGCCCGCCGGCGTCCACTGCGCGAAAATTTCGGTGTCGGCGGTAAATACGTTGCTTATTGTAACTTGTGTTCCGCCGGTTGCCGCCGTAAACCACCCGAGAAAATCGTAGCCGGCTTGTGTGGGCAAAGGCAGGGCGTCAAGTGTGCCGCCCATAACGGTTATGCCGCTTGCGGGGGATACCGTTCCGCCGGCGGGGTTAAATGTGACGGTAAAACCTGCGCCGCCCCATCCGAGGATTACAGCACCCGGCGGCAAAGAATCAAGTCCGAGAATTTGAGTTAAATTCGGATTGTCGCGGACATCAAGAAGCATCAGGGATGTATTGTTTGTTACGCTGAGCCCTGTAAGCTGATTTCCGCTGAGAATTAACTCCGTTAAATTAGGTCTGAAGGCGGTGGAGAACCATTGAACCCCGGTATTTGTAATATCTATGCTTTGAAGCCCAGGGGTGTTGACAAGGCACACACCGCTTAATGTCGGTCTGTCAGAGATGTTAATGCCGGTTAAAGTCGGAATTTCGCATATTTCCAAAGAGACAAGTTCATATAAACCGGTTAATGTGAACGTACCGGTTATCGGCGCACCCATTAACCATAAACGAGAGACGCGCAAATTCGGGGAAGCACCGCTCACGCCGTCAATAAGCCCTGTAGTCCAACTAAACGGAGCGATGAGTGCGGGAGGGGTCGTTACGCCTCCGCCCGGCGGAAGGCTCACCCCGCTATTCAGCCAACCGGTCGGGAAAGAAGTCGCTCCGGCTGCCGTCGTTTGTAAAGGCAACCCGTGCGTGGTGATGATATTATTTATTGCTTCAATGTCCCCCCAATAAAAATCGGAAGGAGCAGGAGGGTTTATGACGTTGACATTGCCGCTCCAAGTGTCAAATGTCACCGGTTGGAGGTCAAAATTATTAGCAATTACGAAATTTAAGATTATCGGATATGATGACGCACTTGCACCCGGCAAAATTTCAAAAGACAGATTAAGTACGACACCCTCTGCATAGTTGTTAGTCATAGCCAATCCGTCGTTCCATGCGAACAAAAGCGGGGGTGCTGTTCCCGAAGGCATCGGCAGGGAAATGTGTCCGGCTAACAGCCCTGTCGCCCCGGAGTGGCTGACAAAACCCAATGCGGTTGTATCAAAGTTGACACTAAATTGCATTCCGATTATCCCCGGATTACCGTTTAACCAAATCGGCACAGTGACAATATCACCAGCACGACCCGATGCAGTACCCGCCGATATAGTCGGTTCACTAAACAACGGCACAACCGAATCAAACGGTGCTAACTGCGCAACATAAGGTGCATGTAAGGCGGAAGCGTTGAAGCAACAATGGTGCATGTCGGGGGGACTTACAGCACCCCCGGCAACCGCAACGGGGAATACAAATGTGCTGAACATCATAACAAGTGCCAAATACAGTGCGATGTGCTTTCTAATCTTTTTTCCGGTGTTCATGGTACGAATCAGCTCCTTATTTTTTATATGCCGGGAAACCGGTCATGGCCAGTCATGGATTCTAGGGAACGTGTCGCCGGCGGCACATGTCCCCGGTGGCGCGAGAAACGCTCGCTTCGCGCACTGCGCCCGTGGTACTCACTGCGCGCTTGGCGCGATTACGCTCCATACAACTCCTCTCTTCGGGTCTGTCAACAAAACTTCGTTATTACCCCAAGGGATGAAATCCATAAGTCTGCTGTACGGCAAAACAATGCTTTCTGCGGCTTCTGTTGCGGAAAAGTTCATATCAAACGTCGGGCTTGTAACCCCTGCTAAAGTAACAGCATCCCTAACCACGCCGTTTTCAAGATACAATTTTCGCAGTACATTAAAATCCCAAACATACAGCGCGTTATTGCGATACCTGATGCGCGAAGGCTGAAAAAAGTTTGGAGCAACGCCGTCTATAACGCCGCGCTCATCAGACAATCCCGCAAGATTCACAAGCCGTCCTTCTTCGTAAAAGAGTAAAACACCCTGCTCGGTACAAGCCATATAAATTCTGTCGCCGGCTATGGCCAACGAGCCTACGCCCGCAGGTACTTCGATAACGGTACGCACGCTTTCCGGATTATTTAAATCAATGGTTCGCAAATACGTTGCATATGCGCCTTCGTTTCGCTCGATAAAATAAAGCACCCCGTTCGCGGCTTCCATGTCACGCACCGTCGTAAACCGTGCATCTTGAAGCGACAGCCCCTCCATACCGTTTTCGGTTAAGCGAATGATGCCGTAAAAAAAGTCACCGTCGTCTTGCCATGTGTTTGTAAGTATTAAAATGTCGTTGCCGTATGCGCGAACAATATGCGGCGTTAAGTAGTGGTTTCCAATCGTGATTGTTCCGACTGTGCCGTTATATATGCGCCGAAGAACTCCCGCATCCGCTACGTAAACAGCTCCGCTTTCCGTAATGTCAAGACTTTCGGGGGAAAGAAATTCCGCGTCCGCTAACGTTCCGTCCGTGCGCTCTTGTTCTTCCGAGCCGGCGAATAAATTAACAACGCCGCCTATGCGATAATGTTGTGAAATATCAACAAACTCCCGATGCTCGACAACATTAACATTCAGCAAAATTTCATGGTTGCGGTAGTTTCCGCGCATTTGAATAACGCCCTCGTTAAGTCCGACAATTCGAGTTCCTTCAATTTGCGCAACATATCCCGAATCCGATTGCCAATTGAGATGATGCGCGCTAATCACCTGCGTACCGTTACTCATAAACAATCGCGTCAACGCATTGCCTATGTCCGGAACTTCCCCGGTAATTAAAACTTCGCTCGATTGCCCGACGGTTACGGTTATAATTTCCGGCGAAATGCGCCATACTGTTTCCGCCGCAACGGTTCTTGCAAAAAAGCCCATTGAAAAGCAAAAACCAACGGCGGGAATCAAAATAAACGAAGCTGCCGCAGCCATTCTGCGCATCAACAACGCACCATGCATTTTCGGTCCGGCGCGGTGTTTGTAACGCAGTACGGCATCCGAAAGTTCATCCATTGTTTGATAACGATTATCGGGGTTCAGCTCCAAGCATCTGCAAATGATGTTGCACAAACCCTCAGAAAGCTCATTTTTAAGCAAGTGTCGGTTGGTCGCGGTCGGAATTTCACCCGTGGCCGCTTCAAATAATACAGCCCCCAAGCTGTATATATCTGCACGTCCGTCGGGTGCTGTGTCCGTCCGAATATCCGCGAGCGAGCCGAAGCGCAGTTCTATAGCATCCCTGCTTTTTTTAGATGTTCTGCCGCCGAATTGTTCCGGTGCGGCATAGCGATATGTTATTGCGCGGGATTCGGATAAATCATGCGCCCGGCGCGAAATACCAAAGTCGATGACCACAAGTTTGTCGCCATGCGTTATCATTATGTTTGACGGCTTTAAATCGTGGTGAAAAGTCGCCGGCTCTAAATTGTGGAGATAGGAAAGTGCTTGCGTAAGTTGTTCTGCCCAGTCCAAGACTCGAAGTTCGGGAAATGTTCGGACTGCGTTTTCTCCGGGACGGAATACTTGTTGCATACTGATGCCTTCAACATAGCTTTCCACAAGGCATACGCCGTCTTCATCTTCAAATATGTCAACAATTTTAGGCAACGCCGGATGGTTAAGTTCCTTTAATATTTCTGCCTCGCCGGAAAGCTCGGCTTCTTTGCGGGTGATGTATTTTATTATCCACTCGTTGCCCGTATTGTGCTTTCGCGCCAAAAATACGCGACTCATTCCGCCGCCGCCGATTTCGCCGCGCAAACTGTATTGACCGCCCAACATCGCTTCATCAAAATCTTTTATGGGCTTGATATGTAAATAACCCATAACATCCGTTGGCATATCAGACTCTCTCACGGTTTCCGGTGCTTCAAAAATTTCGGTTTTGTCCGTGTCCGAATGCGTTGCAACTTCTGTTAAATCATCGCTTGCGGCATAACTCATCGCCGTTGTGGCCATTGATGTAATTGTGTGCATGGTTGTGCCGAGTACGTCTGTTGCTTCGCCTTGCAAATTACGGCGAATCCGGCGGCTTTTTTTGTGCGAAATTATAAGATATGCAAGAAGAAAAAGAGCAAAAACAGCCGCTATTCCACCCACGGTGAAAAAAATTTGTTCTTGATACATATTGACCCTCCTTATGGCTCTGTTGTTTGTGTCAAATCCGCCGAAATGTTTATTTTGGGGTTCGGATTTTTACCGTTTTCACTAAATGTGAGAACAATCATGGAAACATTATCTGTTGCCGTTCGCGACAAAGCCATATGCATCAAATTATCTGCAATGACATCGCTTTTTTTGCCGCTAACCGCTGTTTTTGCCAACTCATCATCACTTACAATTTGATACAAACCATCACTGCAAAGAATAAAAGTATCGTTTTTTTTCAATTCCCCCGCAAAAGTAAACACTCGCGGACACTCAAAAACTCCGATTCCACCGGTAAGTTTTTTTCTGTTGGGGTGGTGCAGCAGTTCGCTTGTTTGCATGAATCCGAGTTTTAATTGGTCGGAAAGCCAATTGTGGTCTTCGGTAAGTTGCCGAATCTCTCTTTTTTTCAAGAGCTGTTTTTGCACCAAATATATTCGCGAATCCCCCGAATGGGCTATGAAATACTGATTGTCGCATACGAGAAGCAAAGAGCATGTTGTGCCGTATCGCGTGTTTTGTTCGCGGGCGCGATGCAAAATATTTGCGTTTATGCCGGTAAGCAGACCGATTAGTTCTTTTTCGATTTCCTTATCTTTTGAATGCGCGTCACCCGCTATAAGTCCGGATAAATTATTACTCCACCAATGTGCCATTGAATCCACGGTAAAAGATGCCGCGTAATGTCCGTCTGCCAACCCGCCCATGCCGTCTGCCACGCAAAACATTCCGCAAGATACACCGGATATAACAGCGGTTTCCGCGAACAAGCGGTCTTGGTTTGTTTCGCGGCGATGTCCTATATCCGAGCGAGATGAAACGTCGATTTTAAACATCTCGCATTCACCTACGCTAACTCGAACAAAAGCTCTTTGCGTCCGATTTTTATAATACTCCCGTGTTCCAATCCCTCAGGCGCATTCGGCAATAATTTTTTACCGTTTACGATAGTTCCGCCACTGGATTGTTTGTCTGTAATGTAATAATTTCCGTCAACGTTACTTAATTGCATATGGACTCGGCTGATTGCCTTATCGCCGTCTATACAATAATCCACCTCATCGCGATTTCTCCCCACAACAAAATTGCTTTTGTTTATCGGAATCATTGTTGTTTTCGCGCCTTGCTCAACTATATATAAAACTGCATTATTGCCGTCGTTTTCGACAATCTCTGTTACGTCTATTGTTTCCGTTGCATCATTTGCAACGGGCAGGGGAGCGGGCTTGCCGAATAACGGTTTCTTTGTATTTTTTTCGGGCGGTGCGGGTTTTGGCTTTTTTTCGCCGAATCCGAAAAGGCTCTTTTTTTGCTTCGGCTCACTTGGCGGGGTCGGGTTGTCAAGCGACTTTCCAAAAAGACCCTTCTTTTTCGGTTGCTCAGCCGGTTTGGATTGTTTGCCGAATAATCCGGGTTTTTTCGCTTCGGGTTCTTTTTTTGCCGGGGCAGGGGTTGGTTGTTGTGGTGGTTTTGCCGGCGACGGAGGCGGTACCTGTTTCACCGGTGCCGGAGGCGGCGATGCAACTTTTTTTTCTTTGTCGCATAATCCGGCGTAAATTTCGTGTGCTTCATATATCGTGACGCGCTCCGGCATGTTCCACAAATGAGAAATTACGCTCTGCCAATCGGCAGACAAATCATTGGCGGAAAATCGGCGTGAAAGATTCCGCGCCAAATCATACACTTGTCGGCTGATGTCTGCCTCCGAGCAAGTCGTATCAAGAATGGGCAAGTACACAACTCTTACCGAGACAACCTCCGGATGTATAAACAGATGCTCTTCGGACATTAAGAAATTAAGCGGGTCTAATAAATAATCGCGGCAATCAATAACCACCTGCGTTAAATTTTTCATAAATACAATAAACTGCGAAGGGGACAACGCCGAAGGCAAGTCACCCAAACGCTTAAATCCGTCCGCGCTGATGTCATAGCTGAAAATCCGCTCACCATTTATTTCCGACGCCGTTATGGGCGGGATAAACGGAGGCTTTGTATATGTCATCATTTGAAATGCGTTTTCATCCGCTCGGTCGCCGGCCGTTACCGTAACGAACGGCTTTCCCATTTTTACCTCTTCGCTAATCAAGCCTTTCATCTTGCGACCTCCTTATGTGTACATAATCAAGGAAATATAAACCCAACCGGATTCAATTTTTACAGGCGCGACACCGTTTACAAACTGCTTTGCGTCGTAAAATTGCGGCTCAATCGCTATTTTTCCGAAATAATTTTCCCACGGCGCAGGGAAGCGCTCCAATGTTATAAATCCCCACAATCCGTCACGCTTAACGGGTGCAAGAAGAAAAGACGAGCTTCGCGCATCTTCAAATTCAAAGGGAATGATAACTTCGCCGTCGGTATCGACAAAGCCCCACCGGTTACCCCGCCTGACGGCAGCTACTCCGCCCGCCTCAAAGAACGGTCGCGCTTCATCAAAGCCCTCGTCGCTTACGCGCCACCAAGAATTTTCGCCGCTCGCGCTGTCGTATCCCATTAAATAATATCGTCCGTTTTCTCGAGCAAAAAATCTGTTCGCCACAACGGCGCGTCCGAGTTCGTCTACTGCGATGCTGTCGAATACAAATCCCGTGTTCGCTCTTGAATCTCGAAAATCAAAAATTTGCCACATACCGTTCAATTGTAATGCAATCGTATCGTTAAAGCGCATTCCGATAAAATCATATACCGTTTCTCGCGTACTAATCATAAAGTCGTCGCGAGAGGCAATTATATATCCTGATTGATTATGTGCCGACAAGGCAAACAAAGACCCGTCGAAATGAGCAATATTTGCCGCATTGATACTCAAATCAGCCGCCGCCCTTCGATAGCCGTTCCTGTCAACAAGTTGCAAAATACCATCCCTCGTCACAACCGCAAAGTCTCCCGAAAAATTTGTAGCCAAGTCAAATTCAGGTGAAAGAAGCACGCGTCCCTCGGCATTAACAAATCCCCAATACGTTTCATCAAGGCACATAACACGCGCCGTCCCCCTCTGTATCGGTGTGGCATAGCCGAATAAGTAACGCCCTTGCGTGAAGGTATGCCTGGTTGCGTGTCTTAAGCGGAAAATTCGGTCGTCTTGTGTTCTTCGCCAACTGCGGTCAATCAATTCGATAGAGTGATTCATTCGGCGGTTTGCCAAGTCATAAGGAATCGCATGGTAATAATATGTATCTGCAATTGACAAGCCTTCCGGCGGAATATTGTTGTCCAAAATAAGTTGAATTGTACGTCGATATTGGTTTGAATTATCTTCAAAACCATGTTTTTCAAAAAGTGCGAGATGCAACTCGGCAACGGCTAACAAAATATTCGGGTCTCCGTCACGCATAACCCGCAATGCCGCAGAATATTCATTTATCGCGTCAACGTAAATTCCAAGCTCCCTGAACTGCTCTGCCCGCGACAAGTGGTATTGCCTCCGCTCCGCCGCTTCCCTGTCACCCGGTATCACTGCCGAAATCAACAGACTTGACGCAAATACCGTAGCAACTACGCTGAATAAGGCTAATAAAATTTTTATGGATTTATTCATAAAGTTTGCCTCCTATAGCAATGCAAGCAAGTATGCCGCAAGAGTTCCCGCGAAAAAAAACGGCCCAAGGGGAATCATATCTTTACGAGTCATTTTTTTCAGAAACATTCCCGCTAAACCGAACGCCGCAGAAAAAACCAAAGCCAAAAACACTGCAATAAATATCAAATTAAAGGTAAGTGCTAAACCCAAAACAAACCCCAATTTTACATCGCCGCCGCCCAAAGTTCGTTTGCTCATAAAATAAGCAAGCAGAAAAAAAATGAACATGGTTGCCGCCGCCGCAAAAGAACTTATCAAAACTTCCGTTCCGATAAACGCCGCGCCCGGCATAATCAGAAGAAGGCGAATTACAAGCCAAGCGAGTAAAATTTTATTCGGAAGACGCTTGTACATCGCGTCGATAACGCCTAACCAAAGTAAAAACAAAACCGTTACATATCCCGAAATGACTTCAAAAATACTTACATCAACCCGAAAATTGAATATCGTGACAATGACTAGGGCAAGAACTAACACGATGCAACACCCTATACGTGCATTCAGGGGCATTTCCGACCACAGCCGCCACGGCAATATCGGATATTGTTTTTGTTCTTCCATTATTCCCTCACCAGCCTATTGCGGTCGCCCATATAGCCGCTGCCTCTGTGGAGGCGGAAATAACCCCCGTCTCCGGTCCAAGCGCGGGTTTGCACCTCCTGAATCACTTGCATCTCAGGTAAAGGAAGCAACATCTCAACCCATTGGCTGAACTCCAAGCGGTATCTTGCAGAAATGGTTATGTCATCCGCATAAGGAGTCCCCCTGAACAAAATGGTACCTTGGCGGTTTAATCCGTACACGCCTTGTTGCTCCAACGCGCCCAATACACTGTCAGGCCGCCAACTGAACTCCACTTCCGCATTCACAGGCATACGAGCAAAATATTCTGCGGAGGTAGTTCTCGGATGCTCTAATCGCATATATCGTTCAAAAAACGGAGGCACAATAAACTCGCCAAAAAGATAGCTGAACCCTTCTTGGAGTGCGGTTTGCCCGGCAACCCACAGTAAGCCCCTCAAAAAGTCATCAGGATTATCGCCCCATCCGCCGATGGTCTCCACCATTGCCCCCGAAGCGTTTGATTGCATACCGTCAAGTCCGCTTTCAATTGCCCCCGGGTTAAGGCCGACAACACCACTCCTGACTGTTTCGGCAGACCTGAGTACTCCAAACGCATTGTTAATCACGCCGTCCATTTCCTCTTGGGTCCCGGACGCTTGTGCGTTAACCCCTCGAAGCAAATGGGAGACATTAAATATTTCCAAGACATGCATATAGTGCGATAACTCCATCGCAGTCTGGGTCAATGCATAATGCACACGCGTTTGCACCGCCGCAACATGAATCCACGTAACCATAAAGGATATGCATAATATAAAACCCACAAACGAAGTTAACATCTCAATAGAAAGCATACCTTTTTCATTTTTTCGCACAGCTAATACCCCCTTTGTGCAACTGCACGCATCGTTGCCCTTCGTCCGAAATTTTCATTTCTTCCGAAAGCATTGGCATTTATAAAATACAACGGAAACTCATATTCAATTTCCACAATTGAAACAACGTAAGACCGTTGCAATTGAAACTGGTCGGGCGCGGAAGGAAGCATGGCATTTACGATAGTCTCCTGTCTTTCGGTACTCCACCGCCAACCACTTCCCCCAAGCACACGAGGCGGAACGCGGCGGCTTGTTGTGCGGCTTTCTGTGCGCCCTGCATCAGCATTGTCCTGTAAGGCAAGGTGATAATTCATATTCACTTCAATCAGTGTAGCAATACGGCTTGCAAACTGGTCAAATGTAACGCCTACCCTCCTGTTTTCGCCGCCCATAAGAAGTCTTGACAAGATTATTAAACGAAGCCATTGGTCATAATACAACCCTCTTGAACCGGGTTCATTTATATTTCCGCTGCGTGTACCCCACTGGGTTTGGCGGTCTGGCCTGGTTTGATACGATGCGAACCCAACTGAAAACAAATTGTCGTTGCCGCTGCTGCAACAGAGGTCGTGCAGAAACCTCTCTGCAACCTTCGACAAAGGAACTCTGCCGCCGTTCAACAATCGATTCCAATCACGTGTAGTTTCCAGTGTAGTCAAGGCTATTCGATATGCAATTGAAAGAGGAATCCCTGCTTTCGGTATTTTTTTAAAAGCATTTATTTCATTGTTAAGACTTTCGCAGAGAAAGGTGTAGATAAAATTATCCGCCCAACGAAGGGTTGAAATGTACGCTTGCAAACGTCTGAAGTTTCTGAGGGCACTTGAGTTTCCGAATGCCAAATACTCTATCTCCGCGCCAAACCAAAAATTGACTCCGTTTTCAGCATGAAGAGGTATACCTGATAAAGTCATCTCCGACCGGTTATGTGGCTTCCGAGTGCCGTCGTCATTCATTCTTCGGTTTGTGTTGTAGTGAGAAAACATATTCATTCCGTACTCTGCTAAAAGTATCATGGTAACAGTATTGTCGAAAATCCGTTGTCCGGTACTTCCACGATAAAGACCCGTTGAAGTTCTGTCGCGAATATAAGCATTTGGCAATCGAGGTAAGGCACTTACATCAACGATAGGATGTTCACCGTCCCTCTCCACGGGTGCTTCCCCTTCCTCGCTCTCCCTCTCCATTTGCTCTCTCCTGTTGTTTCCGGTGTTTTCCAAATTTTCAAGGTCTGAAGTCATACGCACTCTGTTTTCAAGCAGCGTCATTGCAGTTGCGTCAAAGCGGTCGAAGCGCAAGGCAATATTTCCGGGGTTGACCGCCGCCAGCTCTTGTGCAGTGGGATTTCCTCCGCGTTGCGCACTGTTTATTATCGTAGTCAAGGAGTGCGGTCCGTATGTGATTGTAACCGTACCGCGAGTTGTGTCTGTTCTGTTTTCCAATACACGCGCACCGTCCGGTTGAAAATACCTGTCAATAATTTGCTCTTCCATCTCATTCAATGTTTGCCGCATTGCTGTTACAAAATCATCACTGAAATTTCCCGGAACGTTGAGTTGTCTGCGTGCGTTGGCTATCAAGCCTTCGACTGTTCTGCGCTGTGCATCCACTGCGCGCGCGCGCGCATCAACAAGATTAAAGCGATTATCGTAGTTTTGTTGTCTGTTTCGTATTTGGGTGGCGGCATTTCGGATTTGATTGTACCAACCGTTTATTTGACTGATTAAAGTAGAAATTCGATTGTTTATCCATGTGATTCGCTCTTGGATAGGCGTTATTTCAGCGGTTAGCGCATTGATTTCATCATCCAACTCATCAATTTCATCGGTAAGGGCGTCAATTTCCAACTGTATTTCCTGTTGTCTGAAATAATCATCTGCTCCGAGCTGATTCCGCTCGGTAACAAGCTGGTTGCGGGATGCCACAAGCGAAGTGCGTTGAGCTTGAAGCGAGCTGCGCTGAGTTACAAGCGGAGCGAGTTGCGCCTGAAGAGTAGCTCGCTCCGATTCAAGTGTGCTGATTTCCTCTTCGGCGTCTGCAATATTTTGGTACCACCCGCGCATATTGTTAAATGCGGTATTTGCATCCGCCGAAAGTGAAGCAGCATTTGCGTTGTTTGCGTCGCGTGCTGCATCAATCAAACGTTGGTAACGATTATGCAATTCCTCCATCTCAGAAGCCACCTGTTGAAGAATCCCCTGTCTGTTGGGGTGTGGCTCAAGCGAACTTTCTCCATCAAAATTTTCATCGGTTACGACATTTCCGTTAGAGTCAACCTCAACAAGCCCACCCATCGCAAATTCAAGTTCGCGCTGTGCTTCTTCAAACCGGTCGGCTGTTTCTTGGGGCAAATCCAAGTTGCCGCTTTCATCAACAAACGAAAGAATTATTCGCAAGCTCATATATTGCAAAATTTGGTATCTCATATACGCCATGTTTTCAAGTGTATAACGTTCAGCGTTCGGACCGGCGTTCACTTGGGTCACATTTACGTTTCCAAGCAAATTGAATCCACCGTTATGCCCCAATGTTTCATAAATAATCTCATTTACCTCACGGTCATTTCTGCGTTGAGATGTAGCGATAAGCCCGTAGAGTTCAAATAAAAGTGAATCATAAAAAGCTAAATCAGCGTTTGCCGCAAGATGCGCAGCATTTGTAGCTTGAGATGCAGCCATATTCAGTCTGGCAAAATCAATCGTAAGCCCGGTAAATGCCAACATCGGAATCATCATAAGTAACACAAAAACACTTACTGTCCCACGCGGGCAGAACATTCGCCTGAGAGTTTTTCTCAATTTTTTCTGCAATTTCTTATGCATTAAAATACAACTCCTCACTGACTGCGCAACCAACCAAGCACACTATCCATAAAGTCTCTTGTTCGCCCGACATCAAAACCTGCAATTCTCGCCGCATCGACAATAAAGTGAACATCGTTCAAGAGACGGTATGGGCGAAAAACCCGAGCTGTTGAGGTAGATTGAATCTCAAAATCGGTAAATCGCGACACAAACGGGAAGCGTATCTGCTGCGTCGCAGTAACCGTCAGGTCAACCGCAAAGAAATAATTTCGCAAGGGGTCAACATGAACTTGAATATCATCACTCGCCCATCCCCCGAGAATGCTCCACCTTGCATTTTCTCGAACCAACTGTTCAACTCGATTGTTAAATGCATCCTGCGTAAGCGGCAGATATACGCCTTGCCCGTAAAGCCTGCGAAGGTCTGCATAAGGATTTGTCCTTATCTGAAAGGGCTGGTTTGTGAATGGATTTATCTGCTCCACCGGCAGCATGTCACTGCTTAACCACGCCGCAGCCTCGGTCGTGGCCAATGCGACCGACCTGTCCAACACAGCGCGTTGGGTAATAATCAATCCTGAAATAATAAAAACCAAAAACGTTAAAAAAAGACCGGGAAAATAAAAGGCAAATTCTAACATTGTCCCTCCCGATTCGTTACGTGGCAAAGAAAAGAATCGCATAATTACTTCCCTCCGTTCACAATGCAAAAATTGGACACCGCACTTGGTTAGCGACTCTAACCAAGTGCGGTATTCCGATGTGTTTAGCTTTTGGCTACATAAGGTCACCCTGAGTGGGTGTCGGCATATTATTGAAAATTTGATCAATCAAATCCCTGATAACATCGCCCAAGAGTGCCCAAACCACTGCTGCGATTATTATCACAAACAGAATGATGAGGATGACTTGCAACAGCTCCATACCGCGCTCGTCATTTTTGATTCGTCCCGCCTCTGCAACAACAAAATTCTTCGCGCCCTCAACTTTCGCGCATGCACCTAAGTACATCAATGCCAGTGCATTTTTCATTTTTACTGCTCCTCTCTTTTGATAGATTTTTACGGCAATTTATATAAAAATTTTACCGTACGGATTAAAAGCCCATGCCTCCCATGCCAACCATTACCGTCGCCCCCACCATAATCATAATCCCGAAAAATATAAGCCCCATAGGCAACATCAGCTTGCTTCGTGCTTGCTCACCCAATTGTCGAGCAGTGTGCTTGCGTTCCTCCCATGCTTCGCGAGAAAGCTCTGTCAAAAATATGCTCAACTCTTCGTTGCCTCGGGTTAAATTTTGCAAAATACTTGCCCCGAGCCGTGACGTATCCTTTGTGGCGCACCGGCGTATAAATCCTTCCAATGCTGCCGAAGGTTGCGCCCCGTATTCTATATCCGCAGAAACTTGCCGCATTTCCCGAAAAAGTGCGCCGTTGCGTTCAGGATTTTGGCATACGTCGCCCCATGCGCGGAACATTTCCATACCCGAGGACGTAAGCAAAGCAATTTCCGTAACGGCTTGTGCAAAATCGGACATGATTTCCTCTCGGCGTTTTTGCGCCTTACTTCTTAATCCCGTAAAAAGCGAGTATGCAATAATTACCGAAAAAATCGGTCCGCCCAATGCCAAAATCAAACCAAGCATTCCATCGCCATCTAAAACCTGAAGTAAAACGCCAAGCAGCAACGATACGCCCGTGCCGCCGAGTGCGCACGAAATCATGCTCGCCAAAAGATGACGCGAATAATCAACCGCAAATTCTCGTCCCTTCAAATCTGAAAACAGCGCAATCATTTCTTGAAAAAATTTCTTATCCGCAGTGATGCCTAACCTGTCTATAGCACTGTAGCCCGGCAAAATTAAGAAGTTCATGCCGTTAAAATTTCCGCCCTCCAATTTCTCAATGGACGCGTTAAGTTTTACGCCCTTTTTTTCAGTGCTTGCTGGATTTTTAAACAACTTCAAAAATAATCGCATCGATAAACCTTCCGCGTTTTCAATGGCTTCAGTTTGTGTGTGATATAAGGCTTCAAGCTCTTTGAGCTTCGCACTCCACTCGCGATGGGTATGCTCCGCCAATTTGCTCTCATGCTCTTCGGTTGATGTAAACATCAAAAAATTCCACGCAATCATCGCGACAATCCCCAAAACCAGTAAAAAAATCAATAAAATCATCAAACCGGCTCACCTACACTTTGATATCTGCAATTTTTTTTCCAAGGAAATACGCACCGATAAACATTAAAATCGCAACTGTTGATGCAATTCTGCCGCCGAAGGTAAACAGCCCTTCCATAAGCTCGCCGCCCATAAAGCCCATTACTGCAACAATCAAAATAGGAATAAACACCATTACGTTTATTTCCATTACCGCACCAGAGGAAAGCGTTTTTATTTCCGCCTGAATGGAAATTTTGTCGGAAAGAACCTTCTGGGTGCGCGTTACAATTTCACGCGCCTTGTCGCCTTTGCCCTCAACCGACATGAAAATCATTGCAAACAGCTTTATGTCTTCGAGGCCGCTTCTGTTGGCGAAATCGGTCAAGGCTTCGCCGATGGAAATACCATGGTTAAATTTTGCGACAATTTGCTGCGTCTCTTTGGCAATATCGGATTCCTCCGAATACATAAGTTTCATATCCTCGTGAGCGTTCTCGAAGGCGGTAAGCTCCGTGTTTCCTGCCTGCAAACTAACCGTCAAACTTTCCAACATGCTCTGAAACTGCCCCAGCAACTTTTTCAATCGCGCCGCTTTTGTATGGGAAATGCTTATATTTACAGCCGCAGGAAAAACAGGAAGTGCGAAAACGACGGCAATAAAAATGTGCCGATAAAACAGCCAAAACACGCCGACAGCCGCTAAATACGCCGCAATCCCTATCAGGATACGCCATACAACCGCTAAAGTGCTTCTGTCATAAGGTGCGACGCCCGTACTTTCCATATGACCCCTCCGTCAAATTTCTTCGTATATCCCTGCCCCTTGCATTTTTTCTACGTTCACAAGGGGGTTTTCTGTTCGTTGAAGCTGTCCGTCAACTTTTTCGACGGTGGTTTTTTCCGATTCCACAAATTTATACAACGGGTTTAATTCCACTTCCCGCGTGTCGCGGTTATAGCCCAAAACTTCAACAATTTCGATGGTTTTTCGGCTGTGGTCGCGCAAGCGCGAAAGTTGCACAATAACATCTACGGCAGAAGCAATTTGCTGACGCACCGCCTCAAGAGGCAAATCCGCCGCACGAATAACCATTGTTTCCAAACGAGAAAGCATATCTCGCGACGAGTTCGCGTGGCCGGTCGAAAGTGAGCCGTCGTGGCCGGTGTTCATCGCCTGCAACATATCGA
Organism: Defluviitaleaceae bacterium; assembly: GCA_009781765.1. Taxonomy (GTDB): domain Bacteria; phylum Bacillota; class Clostridia; order Lachnospirales; family WQUN01; genus WQVC01. The sequence continues at coordinate 19,776 of WQVC01000044.1, forward strand.
GAGCTTCCGCGCCGCGAACCTCGCCTACCACGATTCTGTCGGGCCGCATACGAAGCGCGGATTTTATCAGGTCTTGAATGGTTATTTCCTTTGCATCCTTGGTTGTTGTAACCTTCGTTTCAAGGCGTACAAGATTATCGACGGCTTTAATTTGAAGTTCAGCGGAGTCCTCAACCGTGATAACCCGCTCGGTTCTCGGAATGAAGTTTGAAAGTGCGTTTAAAAAGGTAGTTTTTCCGCTTCCCGTTCCGCCGCTTACGAAAATATTGAAACGAGCCTTAACCAACAGCTCAAGAACATGCGCAACTTCCGGGGTAATTGAGCCGTAGGCGATAAGTTTTTCCACAGTCATGGGAACTTTCGGGAAGCGTCGAATTGTAACCGCCGCCCCGTCCATTGCCACCGGCGGAATTACCACGTTTACGCGCGAGCCGTCCTCAAGGCGAGTATCGACAATGGGATTTGCTTCGGTAACACTGCGCCCGGCCATCTGTACAAAGCGCGTAATGATGCGCGACAAGTCTTCCTTGGATTCAAATTGCATCTTCAATTGCTCTTGTTTTCCGTCCTTTTCGATAAAAATTTTGTCGTGACCGTTTATCATAATTTCCGTAATATCGGTGTCACGCACGATTTCATCTAAAAGCCCCAAACCGCGAATGGCGGCAAACACACCCTCTTCCACAAACTGCCTGTCGTTTATGAACAACTTGCGCCGCGCTTCCTCGACATGTTGGTCAATCAAGCGCAAAATCACTTCGCGGAGCTGTTCGTCGGAATAGGTGGTAAGCCGGGGGTCACCCTCAATGCCTTCGCTCAAGTCGCCGACGAGTTGCTTCTTTATGGAAAAAATCAGCTCGTTATTTTTTTGCTCCACAGTGGGTTCACCAATCCCCTCAAATGAGTTTCGACAGCCCCGGCAACGGATGCAACAGACGCACCCGTTTTTGGCGGAATGTATGTAACCGTTTTGCAACCATAGTCCTTACCGGCATCTGTTGACACAGCCTTGTTGTAAACCAAATTGCTCTTGCTTAAAAAATCGTGCATAAAGGATGTTTCATTATCCGTAAGCATGTTCAGCTTTAACTCGGATACTTCGTCCGCGCCGGAAATTATAAAAATTTCGTCGGCGCATCTGAGCACTTTCTCTGTGAAGTTTGCAAAGCCGTTGCCCAAATCCAATATAACCACGTCAATTTCATGGGCGGCGCGGGCGGCATTTATAAAAATTTCTATCGACTCGGGCGTCAGCTGTGCGACTTCAAGCCATGCGGGAAATTTATTGAGAACAGCAACATCGTCGATTTTGTTCTTTGCCGCATCAATTGCAGTTGTTACCCCGCCTTTTCCGGCAAGCACATAGAATACGTCGTACAAGCCTTTGTCACCTTCCTCGCCAAAAAACAGCTCTGTCGAGTTAAAGTGTTCGAGGCTCACAAATAAGGGCTTAATCCCCATGGCAACGGATGCTTTCGCAAATGCAACCGCTATTGAAGAGGTTCCGACTCCGCCCCGGGGCGAATAGAATGCGCAAACCGCGCTGTCGCCAATGCCTTTATCTTTGCGACTTTTCGCTAAGGTCAGTAACATTTTACGGATAATGCTTGTGACCCGTTTAAATTTAAATAGATACTGAGCTGTATTGACCTCATTCATCAGGTCATCCAGGCTAATATCCTCGGTAATAAGTAAGGTTACGGGGGCAGCTTTTGAAACTGCGGACAACATGGAGTCATCAACAATCGCAACATCATATTTTGGCGTTTTTTCGTTTGCTGCCATATAATTTTTCAATTTCACGCTATCGGTAAACAGCGACGTTTCAATTGTGTCACCGGTTTCCATCGGTGATTGCGATAACGCATCAGAAAGGCGCATTGCGTAACGTTCATCGCGACTTGCCAATAAAATGCGTATGTTCATAATCAGCACCTCTTTCCGCTGCAAATGAGACCTGCAACATAATAAATATTGCAACCAACGATTTTTGCTGTAACTTAAAGCAGGGGTTGCGTTACAGTCCGTGGGTAATGAAATCTAAAAAAGTTTCCGCAATAGGATTGCAAAAAAAAATATCATGTGCTATAGTTCGCATGTTGCTAAATTTTGGTGCATTATGACGGAATAACAAAGAAGATTGTCTAATCTCCACGAGGCAAATTACCTAGTAGTTGTATTAACTTTTTTGTCGTGAAAACTGTTTGATTTTGCTGTAACGCAACCCCTGCTGTATATTCCAAAGGCTATGCCTTGTTCTCCTTCGCCCACCTTAAAAACGTGGTATGACTCACTCCCAGTAACCGCCCGGCTTTCCGCGAAGTTATTTCGTTTCGTCGCCATTTTTCGCAAATTTCACCAAGCGAGGCAGGGCGTTTTTTTGATTGGTTGCCGAACTTGATGCCGCGCGCCTTGGCGGCTGCAATGCCGGCAGCTTGCCGGTCGCGATTAAGCAGACGCTCTTTTTCACTTACATAACTCAAAATTTGAAGAACTAAGTCGGTCACAAGCATAGCTGTGATATCGCGGTCTTTTTTTCGTGTATCTAACAACGCCATATCCAACACAACTATGTCCGCGCCTCGCTCCTTGGTGATAAACCTCCACTCGTCAATCACTGCATTCCTGTCGCGCCCCAATCTGTCCAAAGAATCAATCACAAAAACATCGCCCGGGTTCAGGCGCACTGCCAACTCTTGATATACCGGACGCTGAAAATTTTTACCGGACATCATTTCAATAACAATATTTTCGTCCGGTACTCCAAATCTCCGCAAGGCAATAATCTGCCTGTCGGGACATTGTTCACGAGTGCTGCAACGGACATACCCAAAGAAACGTTCATTTTCTTTCTTCACAAATAACACCTCTTTTCGGAATTTTTGCAAAAAATATTAAAAAACGCACCGAGAAAGTCAACCCTTCCTCGGTGCGTTTTTTCTTATTATAAGGCACTACAAAACTTGTGTGCGCTCAACAACCGTAAGTTCCATACGGTTTAAGCTGTCAAGCCCGCCCCGTTGTTGGTCAAAAATATCGTTTGCAATCATTTGACCTACTGCCGCTTCAATTTCATTAAGCGGCAAACCCGTAACCGGGTTTTTAATTCGCATCGAACGACGCGAGCC
>WQVC01000045.1 GCA_009781765.1 Defluviitaleaceae bacterium
AACCCAAACCGGCATCTTGTACAAGAATTTCAACCGCTTCGGTGGGATGCGTCGAAACAAAATACGGTGACGCTCCGGCAAGGCGAAGATTTTCTCCGATTGTTCGCGTTGCAAGATACGCCTGCAAGTCGAACAGGTATCCGAATGTCGGCGGGGCGGCAAGTGCCGGAATCGCCAAACTAACATCAATATCAATGGTGGGATTTTGCGTCAACCGAATTGTTCCGACAATCGAACCCGCAACGCCGACTTGGGCGGGGGTAATTGTCGGGGCGGCTACCCACGCGGCTGTTATCGTTACGGGCAAAGCGGCGGCAGTCACCGCGCCCTGCGCAGCCGTAAGAACTTCTGCGGCGGTTGTATCGTTTGAGGCGTCAAAGCTGTTTAACGCGCCGCGCACTGCGGCGGCGGCTTCACGCAACGGGTTGTCGCCGACCTCTCCGTATACGGTAAATGTTTCGATAATAATATCGTTCGTTTGAACGGCTGCATTTGTATTTGTAAGCAAACGCAAAATGGGATAACCCATTACCGCTCCCGGCCAGTTTGTTGCGGGAAGGATAATTGTAACGTCAAATTCGCCGCCGGGGAGAATCGGCTCGTCAATTATTGTAACGTTGGGGTCGCGACCGGCTATTCTGAATACGCCGCCGGTTGCCGTAACGCCGTCAATTCTGCCGGCAATACGCACGCGGTATTCGTTGACATCAGGGTTTAATCCCATCGCTTCGATGTTTACGCCGATTGCATTAGCTCCGCCTGTTCTGCCGGCGAGAGTCATTACGCCGCCGTTGATTGCGATTGTCGCATCGCTTGTACGAGCGAAAATTTCCGTTGACGCGGAATGAGCAGTGTCGCTCATAAAACCGTGCGCCGGAGCATCGGGATGGTCGGACAAACACCATACCACTGTAGACACGGTAAAGGTGTCGATAATAATGTCGTTTGTTTGAACGGCTGCATTTGTATTTGTAAGCAAACGCAAAATGGGATAACCCACTCCGCCCGCTCCCGGCCAGTTTGACGCCGGAAGGTCGATTGTAACGTCAAATTCGCCGCCGGGGAGAATCGGCACGTCGATGATTGTTACGTTGGGGTCGCGACCGGCTATTCTGAACACGCCGCCGGTTGCTGTAACGTTGTCAATTCGCCCGGCGATGCGCACGCGATATTCGTTGACATCCGGGTTTAATCCCATCGCTTCGATATTTACGCCGATTGCGTTAGCTCCGCCTGTTCTGCCGGCAAGAGTCAAAACTCCGCCGTTGATTGCGATTGTCGCATCACTTGTACGGGCGAAAATTTCCGTTGACGCGGAATGAGCGGTGTCGCTCATAAAACCGTGCGCGGGAGTGTCGGGGTGATTTGACAAGCACCACATCATACCGGGCGCAAGAATTGCCGTCGGTACAATGCCGCTTATTACATGCACGGGTACGCTTACATATGCAATCGCAACCCATGCCGCGTCAATTGCGTATGCGTTGCCGTCGGCGACGTATGCCGGAGAAGATGCATCAATTGCATCGGTTGCGTAATTTGCGTCCGTCGCGGCGATTGAATCGGTTGCGTCGGCTGCATCGGTTGAATCATTCGCGTAGGTTGCAACGTTCGCGTCATCTATATATGCACCAAGTACATACACGCCGTTTGCGGAATCGCTGTCGCTTCCGGATGCGTCCGGTGCGAATGCGTCGGAATCATCGCCCGCAACAGAGCCGTTATCGGGTGCTGCGGATGCGGAGGAATCATCCGAAGCGTCGCCATTATCCGGAGCGGAGGAATCATCCGAAGTATCGCCGTTATCGGCAGCAGCGGAATCATCCGAAACATCGCCGTTATCGGCAGCATCGGAATCATCCGAAATATCGCCGTTATCCGACGCAGCATCGGAATCATCCGAAGTATCGCCGTTATCCGACGCCGCTGCGGAATCATCCGAAGCATCGTCGTTACCGGCAGCAGCGGAATCATCCGAAGCATCGTCGTTATCCGGCGCATCAGAACCGTCATTTGCGGCGGAATCATCGTCCGGAACGTCGCAGGGGGGGGGGTACATGTCTGCGTCATCGTCGTCCGGAACATGCACGTCACTGTCGTCCGCATAATCGTCGTCCGGAATGTACACATCGGTGTCGTCGTCCGCGTAGTCATCATCCGGGAACAACACGTCGGTGTCGTCATCCGCATAGTCATCATCGTATACATCGTCGGGCGCATCGGCCGGAACATAAACGGTTGCCGTTACGGAAATCGGAACGCCGACCGCTTCGCTTTCGCAAACGGTAAGCAGGCCGTCGGCGGTAATTTCCGTACCCGGCGCAACATCGCCGGTCAACGCCCACTCAATTCTGTATTCGCCCAAAGCTGCCGCAAGAATGTACTCAAGCTGCTCGCTTTCGCCGGGCAGAAGCAATATTTCCGTCGGCGAAATCGCAATCAAATTTGTTGCGTCGCCGACATCATTGCCCGCTCCGATTCCCGCAACAGCGGTGTACGGAAAGCTCGTTGCCAACATTGTGAAGGCAACAAGCAGGGCAAATATTTTTCCGAAAGTTGATTTTTTCTTTCTCATCTAAACATCCCTTTCTTCCCTGTTTTTTCCTTGAAATCAAAAAAAGAGCGTCATTACGCCGATAACAGTCGATTCGCCGTTACCGCGAAAAAAACGCTCCAAGAACAGGAACAATTCCCACATGCATCCCTCCCCTCAAAAACCGGTTTCGCGGTCGGAAAATCAACCGCGACAACAATTTTCATACCTTATAGCACACCCCGCCAAACCGCGCAAGTACCGCCATTAACCCCTAAAATTGATTTTCGCCGAAAACAAACGTTTAAGCGCGAAAACGTTAAAAAACACAAGAAAAATTTTTTTAATGCAAATATTTCCGGAAGCAATTTTTGCAACAAAAAAGTGCGCCAAGCGGACGCCGTACGCCGGGAACACATGTGATTTGCCGCACATTCCCTCGAAGCCGGAGCAGTTTCCTGTCCAACAAAAAAACCTATCGGTAACCGGTTGGCTACCGATAGGTTTTCATAAAATCGCGCGTTAGCGTGATTTTAACAGTTTTTGCCCCGCTTTTTTTAAAAAGCGGGTGGGGTGCGGGGCGAAGCCCCGTGGGCTTAACTTTATTTTTATAAATGCAAACTCCCCATAATCTCGTCCTGAATTTCTTCCATCACAGCGGCATCGGTGGGGCTTACTTCGTGGTCAAGCCCGAGCAAATGCAAAACGCCGTGAACGGTCAAAAACGAAAGTTCGCGCTCGAAGGAATGTCCGTATTCTTCCGCCTGACGCGCGGCTGTTTCCGTGGAAATCACGATGTCGCCGAACGAAAGAAATATACGGCGGGGGGGTTCTTCCGACAAAGGAAAAGAAAGCACGTCGGTAGGAGCATCCTTGTCGCGATATTTTTTGTTCAGCTCGCGCATTTCGTCGTCCGAAACGAGGGATACGCTCACTTCGTAATTCAGTTTTTTCAAATCCTTATCAAAAGCATGTCTGAACGCCGCCAACGCCGCCCGCTTCATTGCTATAATCAGCGACTTCGGTACGGGCGTCGCACCCCTGTCATCAAAAAAAATTTTCATCGTTCATCTCCCCAAATTCCTTTTTTCTTTTCCGCCGCCTTAGCCGTCGGGTAGGCAATTCGCTCGTGATACATGCCCTTTAATACGCGAAAAAAGCTCTGCTCGATTACGGCAATATCCTTGATTGAAAGCTGACTTTCGGCGAGTTGGTCGTCGTTAAATTTGCCGCGAATGATGGAGCGAATTGTTTTTTCGACTTCATCCACCGACTTTATTTTTGAAATCATCGAACGCACGGCGGCTTCAACGGAATCGGCAAGCATAACGCAAGCGGATTCGGGCGTTTGCGGAATCGTGAACGGATACCGGAAATCTTTTTCGTCGAACTCTTCGCCGTTTTGCCGCGCCTTTGTGTAAAAATATTGCAACAGCGTCGTACCGTGATGCTCCTTTATAATGTCGCGCACAAACGGCGGCAAACGATGCTCGGTTGCGAGAGTCAGCCCGTATGAAACGTGCGACATTATAATTTGCGCCGACTCGGTGGGTTCGAGCAGGTCGTGCGGATTATCGCCGTCGAGATTTTCGACAAAAAAATGCGGATACTTCAGCTTGCCGATGTCGTGATAATATCCGCCGACCCGCGCAGCATGAGCATTTATTCCGATGTCAATCGCGGCGGTTTCCGCCAAATTCGCAACAATAAGCGAGTGATGATACGTTCCGGGGGCTTCAATCATCAGTCGGCGCAAAAGAAGATTCGTCGGGTTCGTGAGGTCGAGAAGTTTAACCGGCGTAACAACGCCGAAAAAAGTTTCCCAAAGCGGCAAACTTCCCATGCACAAAAACACGGTTAAAATGCCGCTTGCGGCGGCAAAACCTGCGGTTAAAAGCATGGGCATCGGGTCATAAAAAAACTCGTTTCGATACGAAACAAGCATAACCGCAACGGCAAGCGCGAACATTATCACGGAAATCAAAAGCCCCACCCAAACGGATTTTCCGCGCTCCGTTGTGAGGCGCGAAAACATACAAAAAAGCATCCCCGACGCCGAATAAAACATTAAATATGTCATGTCGCCGTCAACGATGAAAAAACAAATCAGCATAATCGGAAAAGTAAGCGCGACGCCGCATCTGCGGTCGATTAAAATTGAAACGAGCATCGGAAAAATTAAAATCGGCAGAAACGGAAACGACAAGTCGCTCATCGTCCAAACCAGTGCAATCGTCAGCAGGTACAGCGTAAAAAGAAGCATCGGCTCGTTCATGTCGCGCGGCTTGCGATAAAATTTCACGTACATAAGACTGCCCAAAAACAGCATCGCAACCAAAAAAAATACGCCCAACATCGGATAAATATTGTCAAGCAACGATTCCGGGGCAAGCATGTCCAGGTAAGCCAAAATATCATATATTTCCCGGGTAACGGTATCGCCTTCGTCAACGATTGTGTCGCCTTCGCGAATCATAACGGTTTCGTAATCGTTCGCCATTTCAAGAAATCGTTGTTCGTTAAGCTCGACGTTCGGAATCGCGTTCGGATGCAACGACGACAAAATAATATGCTCGGCAAGGTCGTCGGTGGTGCGGTCGAGCGCGTGCGAGCGCAAAGCATCACGAACGGCACGCTCCGTCATAATATCGGCGTAGCTGTGAATAACCTCGGTTGTTTGCACACTGTTCGCGGCGGAAATAATCGACTCCCACATTTGCGCAAAATTTTCGTACTCCATATCAATGATGAAATTTTGCTGCGCTTCATTAAAACGAACCGGCAATCCCGCAAAAGTCAACAACGCCGCGCCTTCAAATTCGGGACGCTCGGGCGGGAGGTCGAAAGTCGGCGTTGGCGGAAGCGCGTCGCCGGCGGCACGGGCGGCATCTGTTGCGGCTTGCCAACTTGCGATTGCACGTTCGCGAAGCTCCTCCGAAAGCTCGACCAACTCTTCCCACTCGATTAACGCGGCTTCATATGCGGCGATTTCTTCGCGAAACGCAACCCGAATTTCTTCAAGCCCGGTACGAAGCCTTCCCAAATTATTCGAAACGGTTGCCCAACCGCCGGGGTCGGCAGTAAAAACTTCGTCAAGCCCTTCCGCCAGAACCAAAGCGGCGTCGCGATTGCGCTGAGTTTCCGCAAAATTTACGGTATCGCGCGGCGCACGAATGCGAATTTCCGACGGCTCGCCGACTACAACAATAAGGCCCGCATTGAAATACGAGCCTGTCGCGACAGCCGCACAGGTAATCAGAAATGCCGCTGAAACGCAAATTATTTTTATGAAAGAACCTCGCATTATTTACCCCGCTTCTTCTTATACGCATCTCGTGCGGCGTGTTTATCGTAGGCGTTAATAATTTTTTGCACAAGGGGATGACGAACAACATCGCGATTCGTAAGATGACTTATTCCGATGCCGTCAATTTCGTCCAAAATTTTTACGGCTTCAACAAGCCCCGATGTTTTTCCCTCGGGGAGGTCGATTTGCGTAACGTCCCCGGTGATTATCGCTTTGGAATTATTGCCGAGGCGCGTGAGAAACATTTTCATTTGCTCGGGCGTTGTGTTTTGCGCCTCGTCAAGGACGATGTAAGAGTTGTCCAACGTTCTGCCGCGCATGTACGCAAGCGGCGCGACTTCTATTAAATTGCGCTCGAAATTTCGCGAGAAAGTTTCCGCGCCCATTATATCATTCAGGGCATCGTACAACGGGCGCAGGTACGGGTCAACTTTCTGCTGCAAATCTCCCGGCAGGAAGCCCAACTTCTCCCCCGCTTCGATGGCCGGGCGCGTTAAAATAATCCGCTGCACCTGCCCCGCCCGAAACGCCGTGATTGCCATTGCCATCGCAAGATAAGTTTTGCCCGTTCCCGCCGGCCCGATTGAAAAAACAATCGTGTTGCGGCGGATTTGGTCGATATATTTTTTCTGCCCGACGGTTTTGGGCTTAACCGGGCGACCGGAAATCGTATTGCATATCGTGTCGTCGGAGAGGTTTTCGATTTGCTCGTGTTCGTCCTCGAGGGCGGCAATCGAATAGTTTACCGCCTGCTCCGTAACGGTTTCGCCTTTTTTTGCCAAACTCATCAAATGCCGCAGAACCTTTTCCGCCTTTTGCGGATTCGACGCCGGCGAGTTTGACATTATCTGAACACCGTCGTTTCGCGCAACAACCGTCACGTCAAACGCTGACTCGATTTTTTTTATATGCTCGTCCAATTTCCCAAAGACGTTATGAATCAGTTCGCTGGGTATTTCCAATGAAATTGCTCCTTTTCGTCTATTGTGCCGGCGTCGGAACGGTAATCGGTATTTGCCTGTCGATGCGTTCGTGGGTGGTAATCAGAGCGCGAACATGCAAAATATCGTCCGTTTCGCTGAATTGCAGTTCGCGGCTCACGATGTCAACGCCGAAATCAAATTCGCGAATAATTCGGCTCGTTACCATGCTTTCGGCAAGAAGACGCGCCTCGTCGGAAGTGCGCGTACGCGACCCCGGCGTAAATTCCGAAAAATGTTCGGTCGTTAAAATAACGGGCAGCGGATAATTTCCTCGCGCACCGACTTGGTTGTATGTGGTTATTCTATCATACGACTCGAAGTTATTTCCACCTCCGGGCAAATTTATTCGAAAATCCAACACATCCAATGTGCGTTGTCGCGTTGTTCGACCCGTAAAAATTTTTGTTTCATATGTAAGCTCCACCGTGAAATTAAGCGAATGAAATCTCCGCGCCCAAACTTCCGCATCCGCATGAACGTACACAAGCGTCGAACCCGGATTTTCCGGGTCAAGCTCCAAAATTCCGCTCACAAGCATATCGCCTTCGCGCACAACGTCGTTTTGACGCACCATCGGCGCGCCGGCCGCCGTTGCAATTCCCGTTATCAGCCCCTCCCCCGACGCGACAACATGTACCGGCGTTTGACGGTCGAAAACCTCCGGCACAGGCAGAGCCTCGGAAATTAAAATTTGCGTGCGCGTTCCGCGCGTATAAACATCCGCCCATATAATTTCGTCGAAATTTTGCAAAATTGCATCGCGAATAGAGTCGTCGTTCAGTCGCATTTTCAACGCGCCGGAATAAAGCCCTTCGTTTTCCAAAAACGTCAAAATTGTATCGTGAGAAATGCGGTCGTTTCCCTCGATTTCAATTTGCCAAATAAACATCGAAAGCGCAATCAACCCCGCGAAAAAAAACAGCACTCCGCCGAAAAAAACTTTGCGACGTCTGTAACGATGCGCCAAAAAAGGCAAGCCGTTTTTTTCAACAATTTTGGTTTTGCACTTCGTTTTTCTCGCACACATGCGAAGCATTTTAAATCCGCGAATACTCACATTAAGCTGCACGCCGCTTTCAACGCGCCGAACGTCCCACAAATAAATATTGCGAAACGCCGCCATATTTATAAATCGCTCAACAGTAAACCCGGTCACTTCAATTCGTACATATCCTTTTGTAAACTGCCAAAAATCAAGCATCATGGAACAAAACCCCCGAAATTTTGCCTTTTACAATCACATTTTCCGTTGTAATTTGCCCCAACGCAAGCCCCTCGCCCGTTACAACGACCACGCCGTCGCGGGTTCGAATGCGAATTTTTTCGGCAGAAAACTCCAGCAAATTCCGATAATTTTCTATGCTGAGTTCGCCGCGCCCGGTTGCCGTCAACAGCGGCAAATCCAACGCAACTTCCTTCGGCAACGAGAAAAAACCGGCCGCACGTTCTTTTAATTTGAATTGCATTTCGAACGCCTCCGTCAGGACCGGGTTCTCGGGGCGTCGCCCCGAACCCCACCCGCTTTTTGCAAAAAGCGGGGCAAAAACTTTATTAAAATCGCGCTTTGCGCGATTTTGGAAGCTGTGTTTTTTCAACACTCTCTGATAAATTTTATGATAGTGCGGGCAGGGTTATTACTCATCCCGCGTCGCCGCGCCGCAAAAACTTCCGCCACCCGCACAATTTGCACAGCCTGCGCAAAGCCGGTATAATTGCCGTGTTGAGGGGGATGATTTCGACGATGCAACTTGAAAATTTAAACAAAGGCCTTATCTATACGGAAACAAAACAGTGCATCGACTGCAATAAATGCATCCACGAATGCCCGATTTTAGCGGCGAATGTATCCGTTGCCGGCGACGACGGAAGCGTTCGAATGTGCGTGGACGACAAAGAGTGCATTTTGTGCGGAACATGCATCGACACTTGTATACATAATGTCCGACATTACGACGACGACCTCGCCGCATTTCTGGCGGATTTAAAACGCGGCGAAGAATTTTCGCTTCTTGTCGCGCCGGCGTTTCTTTTAAACTATCCCAACGATGCGGAACGTATTTTGGGATTTTTAAAAAGCCTCGGCGTGAAAAACTTTTATTCCGTGAGCTTCGGGGCGGATATTTCTGTTTGGGGATATTTAAAATATCTCGGCAGCAGCGTCGGCAATATCGCGCAGCCCTGTCCGGTTGTTGTACAACATATCGAACGCCACATGCCCGAACTTCTGCCAAAAATCATTCCCGTGCAAAGCCCCATGATGTGTACCGCAATTTACCTGAAAAAATATAAAGGCGTCACGGAAAATTTAGCATTTTTGAGTCCCTGCATCGCAAAAAAAGTTGAAATTATGTCAAAGCGCGGCGGCGGGCATATCAAGCACAATGTCACCTTCAAAAATCTTACGGACTATATCCGAAAAATCGGCGCGGATTTGTCCGAATATCCCGCAGTCCCGCTCGAACAGGAGAAGGGCATGGGTTCGCTTTTCCCGCGCCCCGGAGGCTTGCGCGAAATCATCGAGTTCTACATGGGCAAAAAATCGCGAATCATCAAAATCGAGGGCGAGCGCAGTGCGTATCGCTACTTCAAATATCTCGCAACAACACCGGAAGACAAAAACACTCCGGTGCTTATTGACGTGCTGAATTGCAAAGACGGCTGCGTTTACGGCACGGGAACGGAGTTTCGGCGCATCGACGATTTCAGTGCCGCCCACGAAACCCTTGCCAACCGCGAAGAAAAATACGAAGCCGCCGACAAATACGATATTCCGCTTATTCCGAGCAGGCGCATTTCGCATTTAAACAATCGCTTCAAAGACCTCATATTGTCCGACTTTTTATGCGAATACGAACCGGACGCCGCCCCCACCTATCGCGTCGCAACAAGAACCGAAATCGACGCCGTTTTGGAGGAAAAACTGCAAAAGTTCACGGATAACGATAAACACGTCGATTGCACCGCCTGCGGCTACGACACTTGCTACGAACTGGCGGAAGCAATCGCCTTGGGAATAAATCAGCACATAAGCTGTGTTTACTATGTAAAAAACATGCTTTCGTTAAGCGAAGCGCGTATGCGCATTTTGTTTGACAACATGCCGCTTGTGGCAAGTTTTTGCGACAAAAATTTCAATGTTCTGGACTGCAACGAAGAGGCGGCAAAACTCTTCGGTTTGCCCTGCAAAGAGGAATATATGTCGCGCATCGGCGAGCTTTCTCCCGAATTTCAACCCGACGGACGCCTTTCTGCCGAAAAAGACGCCGAAATGATGCGCATTGCCTTCGAAACGGGCTACAACAAATTCGAGTGGTTGCATCAAAAATTAAACGGCGAACCTGTCCCGTGCGAAATTACCCTGATGCGCGTACAGCAGCTCGGGCCGGACTGTCTTTTGGCGTTCACTCGCGACTTGCGCGAATATTATAAAAATCTTGAAAATACCCGCATGATGGAATCGCGATTGCAGGCAATGCTCGACGCATCGCCGATTCTTTGTGCTATTTTTGATGAAAACTGCAACGTCATAGATGCAAACCAAGTTGCGGCAACCATGTTCGGCTTAACCGACAAAAATATCTACATCGAGCGATACTTAGACTTTTCACCCGAGCTTCAGCCCGACGGAATACCGTCTGCCGTAAAAGCACCGATGGTAATAAAACAAGCCTGCGATGAGGGACATGCGCAATTTGAATGGATGCATCAAACCCCCGACGGCAAAACGCTTATCCCCTGCGAAGTGGTTTTGCAGCGGGTGAATTTGGGCGACAAACACGTTGTTATGACATATATACGCGACATGCGTTCCGTTCGTATGGCGGAAGCGAAAAATCGCGAACTTTCCGAGCGTATTCAACTTATGTTCGACTACACACCCATGATAATTCAATACTGGGACAACACATACAATTTAATCGAATGCAACCAAACCGCCCTCGATTTTTACGGCGTTCAAACAATAAAGCAAGCCCGCAAACAGCACAAAAATCGCGTGTTAAGTACCGAACCCCCTGTATACAAGTCCGGCAACAAGCCGGAATCAACATCCGACTTGTGGGACGGTTTTTTGCGGCGCGTATTTTCCGAAGGCATCGCAAATGCGGAATTTTACGAACAGCCTCTCGGCAGAAGCCCCGCGTTATTTGATGTTTCCGGCTTCCGCACGGCGTACGGCGGCGAAACAATCGTAATCACATACGCTCTCGACATCACGCAGCTTAATGCCGCACGCGAAGCCGAGCTTGAGGCACTGGAACAAGCGCAGGTTGCAAATCAGGCGAAAAGTTCGTTCTTGTCAAACATGTCGCACGAAATGCGCACCCCCATGAACGCAATTATCGGCATGGCCGACATCGGCAAAAAATCGCCCGACATTGTACGCAAAGATTACGCTTTTGACAAAATCGAAAGCGCGTCGAACCATTTGTTGGGCGTTGTGAATCAAATTCTCGATATGGCAAAAATCGAAGCCGGCAAACTGGAGCTTGCACCGGTCGCCTTTAATTTCGGCACAATGCTTAACCGCGCAATAAACATGGTCGAGCTTTTGGCGATTCAAAAAAGTCAAAAACTTGCCGCAACCGTTGACCCTAACATCCCCGGCGTTCTTATCGGCGACGACCAAAAACTCGCACAAGCCATAACAAATTTGCTTTCAAACGCAATAAAATTCACCCCCGTCGGCGGCGAAATTAAATTAGACGTGTTCTATGTCGGCGAGCGAAATTCGATGTGCGAAATAAAAGTCACCGTAGCCGATACCGGCATCGGCATCGACGCGAGCGACCTGAAAAAACTGTTCCAACCTTTCGAGCAAGCGGAAACAACAATTTCCCGCAAATACGGCGGAACGGGACTCGGGCTTGCAATAACAAAATCCGTTGTACAAATGATGGGCGGCGACGTCAAAGCAACTTCCGTTGTAGGAAAAGGCACAACCTTTTGGTTTAACATTTTTCTCAAACGCGCCGACGACGACACAATTACCGACGACGACACAAACATCACCCCGTGCGCATCACTTGCGGGGCGGCGCATCCTTCTTGCGGAAGACGTTGACGTGAACCGCGAAATTGTAATGCTTCAACTCGAAGATACCGGCATTCACATCGACTGCGTAATAAACGGCGTCGATGCCGTTGAGGCCGCAAAAAATAACGACTACGATTTAATTCTCATGGACGTACAAATGCCCGAAATGGACGGGCTTGAAGCAACTCGCAACATTCGGGCGGCAGGAAGCACTCTTCCGATAATCGCCATGACGGCAAACGTTTTCATTGATGACATCAAAAAATGCATCGACGCCGGCATGAATGACCATATCGGCAAACCTGTTGAGTTGGATATTTTAATGAAGAAATTGCATAAATATCTTTGTGTGTGAAAATATCTGCGCTTTTTTGGGGCTTCGCCCCAAACCCCACAAGGGGACAGAGTCCCCTTGACCCCGATAAAAAAACCGCGCATCGCGCGGTTTTTTATTTCGATTGAATTGCTCCGGTGATTATTACTCAATTAACAAGACCGGCAATGACTATGAAAACGTCATTTTCTTCATCGCGGAACGCCAAATACGGTTGACTTGTTCCCTGCATTGCGAACGACATCTTTGAAATTTCTTTGATTTTTTTCGGTTCGGACTTTGATTTCCCCCTGTATTCTGGCTGCATTACAAACACAGGGGATGGTCAAAATGAGAAAAAATCACATGAATCACAACGCCCGCAGCAATCACGTCAGACGCAACACGCGCAACAAAGGCAACTTCGCGTGTACGTTAATCGTGTTGGCGGCGGCAATTTTATGCGGGGCGGGCGTTTTATATGCTCTCGCCGATATTGAAACAAGAGGCGTTTCTCCGTTGAGTTTTACCGAAAGTATATTTGCTTCCGAATTAAATGCTCTCGAATCAAGCACCTCGAACTCAAGCACCTCGAACTCAAGCACCGCCGATTCGGACGGCACATCAAACAACGGACTTGCTCTTACCGGCAGCGGCTTCGCGTCGGTGCGTTTGGAAAATATCACCGACACGGGTAAACTCGCGCTTGTAAATCGCGAATTTGCATTTGCGGGCGCACCTGCGGTTGTTCCCGTTTGGCCGACCGTGCCGGTCATGTTTGTTGACGGAATGGACTTGCATCCCTCAGCACTGGCGGCGATAGCAGACATGTTTGAATCGGCGGGACGCGCCGACGCGGGTTCGTTATTTGTAAGCAGCGGCTTTCGGGGCGCAAACACACAGGCCGTGCTTTACGACAACGGCGCGAACGCCGCGTTCGCGTTGCCGCCGGGCCACAGCGAGCATCATACCGGGCTTGCCGCCGATATTCTTATTACGGGCGTAAGTCAGGCGGAGATGGCAAACTCACCGGGCGGACGTTGGCTGGCGGAAAATTCGTACCGTTACGGGCTGATTTTGCGCTACCCGCAAGGCGCGACGCACATTACCGGCATTGAGTTTGAGCCGTGGCATTTCAGATACGTCGGGCGTCCGCACGCCTATTTCATGCACCGAAACAACCTCGTATTGGAAGAATACATCGAGCTTATTCGCGATACCGGCGGTTTCGATTTTGAAATGAACGGCAGAACTTATCATATTTTGCATCAATTCCCCCGAAACGGCGCGATTTATTTGCCGACGCGGTTACGGTATACTGTTTCCGGCGATAACACAGGCGGATTTATTGTAACCGCTCAGGAGTGATTTTGTGCAATACACAATTTTAATTTGCGACGACGACGCGGATATTTTAAACGCGCTTGAAATTTACCTGCGGCAGGAAGGCTTCGACGTGACACGCGCGTCAAACGGGCGCGAAGCCGTAACCGCCGTGCAAAACGGCGACATCCATTTAATTTTGCTTGACGTAATGATGCCCGAAACAGACGGAATTCGCGCGGCGGTTGAAATTCGAAAATTCAGCAATGTACCCATCGTGTTTTTGTCGGCAAAATCCGAAGACACCGACCGCATTTTGGGCCTGAACATGGGCGGCGACGACTACATTACAAAACCGTTCAACCCGGTGGAACTGGTTGCGCGAGTGAAGGCAACGTTGCGCCGTTACGCGCGGCTCGGCGGCATGACTGAAAATTCCGGCGCAAGTGAAAATTCAAACGAAAATTTATTGCAAACCGGCGGACTTGTTCTCGACGACGAAAAAAAGCGCGTAACCGCCGATGATTCGGAAGTCGCGCTCACGCCGCTTGAATATAATATTCTGCACCTGCTTATGTCGAACCCCGACAGAGTGTTTTCGTCCTCGCAAATTTACGAGGCCGTTTGGAACGAACCTGCATTTCATGTTTCGAAAACCGTAAGCGTTCATATTCGAAACATTCGCGAAAAAATCGAAATAAACCCCAAAGAACCCCGGTATTTAAAGGTTGTTTACGGGTTGGGATATAAAATAATAAGCCGCGCGTGATAATGATTTAGATTTAATGCTGACTTGGGGGCTTCGCCCCCAAACCCCCACGAACTTTTTAAAAAAAGTTCGACAAAAACTATAAAAATCGCGCGCAGCGCGATTTTCAATAAAGTTTTGATGAAACTTTTTCAAAAGTTTCCGGGCGACCCGGCCGCCCGGCCAGCGTGCGAAGCACGCGAGAGGGGTGCGGGGCGGAGCCCCGCGACTTTAAGCAACGCCCAAGGTCTTAAATTGCGAGGTATATATGAAAAATTTACAGTGGTTGATGTTGCCTGTTCAAATCTTTTTCGGCGCGGCGGGTTTTTTTGCGGTGTTGAACGGTGCGCGCTCCGTAAGCGTTACTTTTAATTTCATGCTCAATATCATGCTGGCTTCCGTGATTCGATTTCTTGACCCCGGTATCATGCCGGATTCAGTGATTCGATTTTTCGACTTGTGGTTTTTCGGCAGATACCCGTCGATTGTTTTGTTCGCGCTGTGCGTGATTGCATTTGCCGTTGCGACTTGGTTTTCAAAGCCGCTGTTTATGTTTCGCAAAGCTGATTTTTCCGTAATCCTTTTGTTCTGCGGGGCGGGGATTTTCGCGTGTTATTTTATGATGCGTGACGCCGTTTTTAACGCGCCCACCATTTTTGTCGGCGGGGGGCATTTCGGGTTTGACAGCGACCCGCGATTCATTTTAGTTCCGCTTGCCGCATATGTTTTGGGGCTGTTCGCACTGAGCGAACTTATTTTTCGGATTCGCGACAAAACCATCGTTTCGACGTTGTACTGGTTCGCATTTTTTAAAAATTTTCGATTCCTGTATGTAAAGATTCTTGCCGGCGCGCTTTTAGCGGTGCAAATTTTGCTTCTTGTTTCGTATTTTAATTTGCCCGTGCGCGTTTTCGCCCTTGTAACGATTGCCGCGCTTACGTATTTTGCGGCGTTTTTGCTGAACCTTTCCCGCGAATACGACCTCGCAAACGCCGAAAAAATTCGCGCCGAGCGGTTCAAAAGCGAGTTAATCACCAATGTTTCCCACGATATACGAACCCCGCTTACGTCGATTATCAACTACACCGACCTGCTTAAAACGCAAAATTTGCAGGGCGAAGCCGCCGAATATTTGCAGGTTTTGGACAAAAAATCAGCACGTTTAAAGGTGCTGATTGACGATTTAATGGAGGCGTCCAAGGCGGGAACGGGCAATCTCCCGGTCGAAATTACAGAAATTGATTTGGGCGAAATTGTCGGGCAGGTTGCCGGCGAGTTTGCTTTTTCCGATTTATCGCTCGTTATTCGCGCCCCGGATGAACCCGTAAAAATTCGATTCGACAGTCGTCATTTGCACCGCATTTTGGAAAATTTTTTTTCAAACGCAGAAAAATATTCGCTTGCCGGCACACGTGTGTTCGCGGAAATTTCGCAAGCCGACGGCAACACGACTTTCACCATGCAAAATACCGCCCGCGACCCTATGGAACTTTCCGGTCGGGACGTTACAGCCCGGTTTATGCGCGGCGATAAATCGCGCAACACCGAGGGCAACGGCTTGGGTTTGTACATCGCCAAAAGTTTAACGGAGCTTTGCGGCGCGAAAATGCGCGTGGATGTTATCGGCGATATGTTTTGTGTATCTGTGCGAATCCGCAGTTCAAAATAACAGCCCGCCGAAAATGCATTGTGGCGAGCCGTTCACGATAGCGAACACCATTGAGAACCGTGAGGACGAGGCGGGAAACGCGGGCTTCCGCGCGTTTTCCGACGAAGCCTGAACGGGCTTCTCAAGTGTGTTCGCGACAATGCATCGGCGGGCTGTTATTTCAGCAATGGATTCGCATTATGTATTGATTTTTGAGCGGCTACGCCCAAAAACCCAAAATGCGGAACAGGAACAAAAACATCGTTAGCGTAAAGGCGGAGAACGTCATGGTAATCATCAAAACCGACGCGCCTACGTAAGTGTCGCCGCCGAGTTCCGCCTGCATTACATACGCGCCTACGGCCATCGGCAGGGCGTTCAGAATCATAATTATTGTTAAATCGCTGCCGGTGAAGCCGAAAAGCATCGCCGCGATTACGGACGCAATCGGCATGATAAACAGCTTGACCACAGACGAAATTATTACATATTTGAACTTCACGTCGAAGCCTTTGAACGCCAAATTTCCGCCGACGCAAATCATGGCGAGCGGCATTACAAGCCCCGCAAGCGCGTTCATTGTGTTTGACGCAAACGTGGGGCTGCGGGTGATTTCTACCGCGATAATGTTGCCTTCGGCGTCATAAATATTTGCGGCAACGTCGCTTGTAAGCGTCCAGCCGAAAAAGTTGAACACAAGCCCGATTACCACACCGATTACAACCGGATTTTTCGCGATGGATTTAATAATCCCCATCGTAAGCGAACTGCCTTTTCGGGAATCCGGGTCGTGTACGGCGAAAAGCACGGCCGCCGTCGCATACGACAAAATCAGCAATATCGACACCGACAGTATACTTTTCGCATAAATATTTGCATCAATGCCGGGGTGATGCGTCGGCGCAAACATAAGCGCGAAAAGCGGCGGCGCAACAACGGACAGGCTGCTTCGGTACGCGCTGTTTACAAACGACGACACCGAGCTTTTGTCTTTCATAAGTTTCAGCGCGAAAATCCACGTTGCAACAAAGAAAATCACGAGCCACACCGCGTTAAACGCAATGAACCCGACATCAAAAACCTCTTGCAGGTCGGCGGTGTGGATGCTTCGGAAAATCGTCGTGGGAATGGCAAAATAAAAGACAACTTTATTGCCCATCACAATAAAATTGTCGTTTATCATGCCCTTTCGTTTCAAAAACAGCCCCAATAACGCGAGCAATACAAACGGCACGGTAGTATTCAGAGTTACAAGCATGTGTTCAAGCACAAAAATTCCTTCTCTCCGGACAAACTGAGTAATGATAATTTTTGCGACGAAGTTTGTCAAGATTGGGTGTACGATTTTGGGGGCTTCGCCCCCAAGCCCCCACCCGCTTTTTGAAAAAAACGGGGCAAAAACTTCATTAAAAAATCGCGCGAAGCGCGATTTTTAATTTTTTGTCGAACTTTTTTTAAAAAAGTTCGTGGGGGTTCGGGGGCGAAGCCTCCGAGGTTTCATTGAATATATTTAATTTTCACAAGCTCGGTTTCTGTTTCGAATGCGGCTTCGTTGCCGATTGACAACGTTATTCCGCGTGAAATATCTCGGGGGAGGAAATCTTTTGTGAACTTTACTTTCGGATTTTTGCATTTTATTTGAAGCTGCGGCAAATGCGACGGCGCACCCGGCGACGGCAGAAATATTACATCCTGCAACTCGCGGCGTTCGCTTTGAATCAACGTTCCCAATGTCACGCGATTGCCGTACTCAATTAAATTTTTCGAGCGAATTTCCTTTTTGCCCCGCGTTTCAATTTGCAATTTGCCCGTAAACACGCGACGCGGTTTTTTCGCCAACAAAAACACTGCTCCGCCGAAAAATACTACCGAACCCGCCGCTATTGCCGGCCCGAGCGGTCCCATTGTTGGCTCTTCTTCCGGCGGAAGCGGTGCAGGCTCGGGGGTGGGTTCGGGCGTCGGGACGGGCGTGGGTTCGGGCGTCGGCTCCGGCTCGGGCATGGCGGCGGCAATCATTTCGCCGAAAAACGCACGAATAATTTCGTAAATATCCGCTGCGTCCGCCGTTTCAAAGGCAAGCCCGCCGGTTTCCGCCGCAACATTTTCTACATATT
Source organism: Defluviitaleaceae bacterium (assembly GCA_009781765.1). GTDB lineage: Bacteria > Bacillota > Clostridia > Lachnospirales > WQUN01 > WQVC01. Next base: position 18,004 of record WQVC01000045.1, read on the forward strand.
GCATGTCAAGATTTCCGTCGAAATTCAGCCCGATTGCGTGAATCGGAATATTTCGCGCCCGCGCTTCGTAAATCGAAATGAAAACATCTTCGCGGGCGTCTTCGTTTGTGCGCACGTCCCACGGGTTTACGTTCATGTTGCCGTCGGTGAGGAACAGAATGATTCCCTGCCGAGCTTCGTCGGATTCGTTTGTTTCGTCGTTTTCATCACGCGCCTCGCTTTCATCACGAACGAACATTTCAACGGCTTCGCGCAAGCCCACGCCGTGGTCGGTCCACGAAGCGTACTCAAGCCCGTTGATGAAATCGCGCAAAAAGTCGCGGTCTTCCGCCGTTTTCAGCTCAACAAGACCAACGCTGCGCTCAACCTGACCCGCATAAGCCACAACACCCACGCGGTCGCGCCCTTCCGAAAGCATGTCGATAAACAAATTCATCGCATCGCGCGAAACGCGCTCGGGGTCGGCCGTGCGCATCGAACGGCTCACATCCAGAACAAGCACCGCGTCAATCGGCAACAATTCACCATACGCCGTCGTCGTGAAAAGTAAAGTTAAAATCGCCGCCGCAAGGAGAAATTTTCTCATTCCGAACCTCCCGAGATTTGATTTTTCTTTGGGGCTTCGCCCCAAACCCCACCCGCTTTTTGAAAAAAGCGGGGCAAAAACTTTATTAAAATCACGCTTCGCGTGATTTTTTGGCAACGCGCCCCGGTTCTTTCATATGTATTGCGAAGTCGGCGGGTTTATGCCGGTTTGCGACGCATCGCAAAAGCTATCGGTAACCGACCGGCTACCGATAGCTTTTGAAATTTCGCGAAAAAATGCGATTTTAATATAAATGTACTATTTTTTTTGGGGCTAACGGGGTATAATATTCGTATACTTTGCGTCGAATTTGAAAAATCGCGCGAACGCGCGATTTTGATAAAGTTTTTGTCGAACTTTTTTCAAAAAGTTCGTGGGGCTTGGGGCGAAGCCTCTAAATCCTGTTCATATCGAAACGAGGGCTTCTGTATGTGGTACGGCGTTGCGTTTGTGGTTGTTTTTGCAATTGTGATGGCGTTGATGCCGCTTTTTTCAAGGCTCGCGACAAAACTTGACTTTACGGACAAGCCTACCGAGCGCAAAAAGCACGATTTTCCGATTCCGCTGTCGGGCGGGGCGGCGATGTTTCTTGCGTTTTCCGTGGGGTTTTTTATTTTCGTGCTTTTCGCGGACGACGCCGACCCTGCGCTTTGGACGGTTCTTGCCGGGGCGGCCTTGATTGTTGGGGTCGGGCTTGTTGACGATTTCTCAAAAGCGCGATTCAAAGAGTTTCCGGTTTGGCCGAGACTTTTGGTGCAGCTCGGAGCGGCAGTGCTTGTTTTTGCGGGCGGAATTCGCTTTACGGGCTTTACAAATCCGCTTACCGATACGTTTATTTTGCTTCCGATGTGGCTTCAATTTGTGCTTACAGTGCTTTGGATTGTCGGCCTTATAACGGCGTTTAATTTCATGGACGGGTTGGACGGGCTTTCCGGGCTTTTGGCACTTGTTTCCGGCGCGACATTTTTTATTGTTGCGTTGCACATGAACCAGTCCGGCTCGGCGTTTATGGCAATTATTCTTATTGCGGCGGTTGCGGGATTTTTGCTTTTTAATCTTCCGCCGGCAAAGGTATATATGGGCGATTCCGGGGCGTATTTGTTGGGCTTCATGCTTGCGGCCATTTCGCTTCACGGCATGTTTAAGCAAGCGACGGTAATTTCGCTTGCAATTCCGATGCTTGCGATGGGTGTCCCGATTTTCGACAGCATACTGGTTGTCTCTCGGCGAATTATGGCGAGAAAAGCCCCGCATGTTGCGGATTCAACAAACGTGACGCATTTGCATTTCCGGTTATTAAAAAACGGCATGAAACCTTCTCATGCCGTTTTAATGATATTTTTGTTCAGCGCGTGTTTGAACCTCGCGTCGATTGTGATTTTGTTGGCTTTTTGAGGGTTGTTGCTTTGAGGATTGTTTCAACGAAAATTGCGTACGTTAAAAAAGAGCAAGCCGAAGGGGATAAGCCCTGTGGCTTGCTCTTTTGTTTGTCGGGCTTCAAAACTACTCGCGGCGATAAAACCAACGGATAATTTCATCGTCAAAGGTGAAGATTATGTCGGCATTGGGGAGTTCGTGCAGTTCATCTGAAAAGTCGTGACCCATTCGTATGCCATGTGAACGCATTCTTTCCAGTGCCGCATCAAAATCTTCCCGCGAGATGTTAAAATATTGGACAAACCGCATCGTCTGGTTAATATCGTCATCTATATATGATTCAACCGTATCCCACCAATCCCCCATCTCGCTATAATGAATCAAGTTGATGATTTCAAAAGGCACCCAGTAAAATGCATGTCTGAATCGCATCGGTCCTTCTGACCAATGCCGACCGGGAATGTACGACCTCAGTGTAACAGACCCCGGTATATGCTCCGGCAAATGCTCCGGCCAACTTTCAACGGGTGAGAATGGCTCTAAGATATGGATTGTAAAAATATCCGGACTCCAAATCACATCCATACCCGTTGCCTCGGCAATGCTGCGCAAGGGAATCATTGCGCGTCCGCTTATTATTTGTGCCGGAACATCCAACGAAACAACACGCTCATTCACAAACATTTCACTGCTTCCGATTTGCACACTCACGGAAGAATCCGAGGCGTCAAGAAATACCGTTTGTACTTGTGCGTCCCAGTCAACGGACAATCCCAATGCTTCAGCAATTAAGCGAATAGGTGCGAGTGTGCGCCCGTCAACGATAACAGGCTGCTCGCCGGGAGGAACGTCAAGCCTTTCGCCGTTAATTTCAATGTATATTTCGAAAGCATATGCATCAAACAAAGGGATTGCAAAGAATGCGGAATATAAAGATGCAATGATGAACAACAGACTCGCCGCAACTGTTTTTGCCATAAACATTTCCTCCAACTTTTCAAAAGAGCAAGCCAAGGGGCGAGTCCCGACGGCTTGCTCTTTTGCCTGTTCATGCCAAGACTACACGCGACGATAAAAATAGCGAATGATGTCGTTATCGAACGTGAAGATTATGTCAGCGTTGGGGAGTTCAAATCTCTCACAATTAGGGTCTATGATGCCTTGTGCCGCCATTCTTTCATGTGCTTCTCTAATCGGCTCTGTTATGGCATCAAATTGCTCTCTTGAAACATTAAAATCTTGAATAAATCGCGCTAAAAGCATTTCATGTACAATGCGCCCTTCACGTTGACTAAAATCCTCAACCCATTTTTGAAATTCGTCACGCTCCGCAATTTCAAGAAATTCTGACGGCATAGTGTAAAACGCGATTCTAAACTGCATAAGGTCAGGGAAATCAACGATGCTCGAAAAGAAATGTTCCGGTCGAAACGTAACACTGCCCGGCACATGTCGAGGCAAATGCTCCGGCCAATAATCAATAGTAACGGGCGTTAAAATATCAACAATTTTATTTGCATCATCCCAACGAACGTCAAAGCCTGTAGCTTCCGATACGGCACGTAACGGAAGCATTGTGCGGGCATTGATTATCTGCGCCGGCACATCTAACGAAACATTATCGCCGTTGACGCTCATGTCATAATTGCCGATTTGAACAAGTACGCTGTACCCGATTTTTTCAACTGATGCTATCTGTAATTGTTCGTGCCACTCAACAGTGAATCCGAGTGCCTCTGAAACAACACGAAGCGGAATTATTACGCGCCCGTCAACAATCAAGGGCTGTTGTTCGTCATTCAGAATTTGAACTCTTTCTCCGTCAACGAAAATACGCGGATAATTCGAAATCCCGGGGGATTGGATTTGTGCATTTAATACAAGTGAAGGTGTTGCAATGATTGCCAAACAGAATAAAACACCTATGATGCTAACGCATCTTGTGCAATTTTTTTTCATCTGAAACGCTCCTTGTAATAAAAATAAGTTTCACCAAATTGTTCTAGTGCCGGCATCTTGCACATACATACGAACTTACGTACTGAGATATAGGGGTGTTGTAAACGTACCCTCTCGCGCAATCCCAACAAAAACTCGGGTTAAATACGACTATCGGGTTTTCTGAAAAGAACGGGTTGTGATTTGTCGTCCTGAAACTGCTTGCATGGTATCGCGCTAATGTGTTAATCGCGTTGCCGCTTGGATTTATTAACTCAAAGTGTAAATGCCCTCTGCTAGCGACAGCTCCTGTTGCACCCGAATTGCCGATATGGTGTCCGACATGAACGCCATGTCCTACTGATACGAGGCGACTATCGAGGTGCAGATAACGAGTCGTAAAATTATTTTCATGTAAAACTTCAATGAACTCGCCCGCCGTGCGGGAATATTGACTCACTGCAATAGTTCCGCTCATTACAGCATTTACACGAACCCCAATTCCCGTAGAAATATCTATCCCGGCATGAAGCTGATAAACATTGTTAGTCGGGCTAAATCTTCTGCCAAATACAGACCCGGCAATGTTGTGATGGGTCGGGACCGGCCAGACAGCTTCCCCCGCCACCGCAATTCTAAAGTTGCTGTCCGCCTCACCGCTTACAGCCACAACAACCATTGTACCCCTGTTGAGATATGTCCTTACCCGGAAATAATTCCGGAGGCTTCCGTCCGGCTCATATCTCTCCGGGATTATATGAATCGGAGGAAACTCCATTTCAACAGGAATAACGCCGGGTTGGGCAACTGCATCAAACAGCATCGGCGCGAAGGGTGTGAAGGGTGCGCCGGCACTTGAGGCAGTGAAAGTATAGTATCCTGATTCGGTAACGAGAAACCTGAACGCTTGCGCGCCTTGGTGGTTTGAGCGACTATCCAAGTAGCCGGAAAAAGCACCGGCGGCAATCGTAAGAGGCTCAAAGCCCACAGCAACA
>WQVC01000046.1 GCA_009781765.1 Defluviitaleaceae bacterium
GTGGTGTGCATTTTGACGAAATTGACCTCAAACTTCATTTAAAAAAATATGAGTCCATACGATTTTCTGATTTGGAGCGCAGGGATATATACAATTTTGAAAAGGTCGCAGTATAAGCATTTTAGAAGGTGTGTTCATAGCCTGAAATGCCGAATTGGCGAGGAAAATTTTTGTCAATTGAGGCGGTTTTGACGCCGCTTGCCGGAGGGCAAGCAAGGAAAAACCAACGAAAAGTGACGAAAATTTGACCGCCAAAGCGGCTTTGAGCGGCTATGAACATACCTTCTTATACAAAGGAGGAAGCAGCTTGCGGGTTGCGACGCGAAAGTCGGGGTTTTCCGAGTACATAAAATATGTAAGCCTCAGCGTTGCCGCAATGGTTTGCGTTTCGATTTACGTTTTGGCGGACACGTGGTTTATTTCCGTGGCGTTGGGGGCGGACGGGCTAACCGCGCTGAATATTTCGATTGCGGTTTTCAGCGTGATTCACGGTTTCGGGCTGATGATTGGAATCGGCGGAGCGACGCGATTTTCAATAAAAAAAGTGCAGCCCGACGAAATTTTCACCCACGCGCTTGTTCACGGCATGATTGTTGCCGTGATTTTTGTTGCGGTCGGGCTTTTTTTCGCGCCGCAAACAGCGCGGTTGCTTGGTGCGCGCGACGACGTTCTTCCTCTTACGATTGCATATATGCGCACGATTTTACTGTTTTCGCCGGTTTTGATTGCGAATAATATTTTGGTTGCGTTCGTTCGAAATGACAATAACCCGAAACTCGCAACGGCCGGGCTTGTTACGGCAAGCGTCGCAAATATTATTTTGGACGGCGTTTTTTTATTTGTACTGGGCTGGGGAATGTTTGGGGCGGCGTTGGCTACGGGGTTGGCGTTCGCGATTTGCCTTGTGATTGTGTCGTCGCATTTTTGGGGGCGTCGGCTGCGCGGATGCAGAATAAAAATTCGTGAACTTGTGAAAATCGACATTTTGGGGTCGTCGGCGTTAATTAACGAGCTTGCGTTTGCTGTGTCGCTGATTACTTTCAATCTTGTGATTTTGCGGCTTGCCGGAAACGTCGGAGTTGCGGCTTTCGGGGTTGTTGCAAACATCGCGATTATTGTTATTTCCGTGTTTACCGGGGTTGCGCAGGGGATTCAGCCGCTTATAAGCGGCCGCGCCTCGGGGGAGGGGCGCAAGATTCTGAAATACGCGCTTGTTACCGTTGCGATTATTGCGATTATCGTGTACGCGGCGATTTTTTTTGCGGCGGAGCCGGTTGTTTCCGCTTTCAACCGCGACGACGATGTTGTTTTCGCCGAACTCGCCGTCAGCGGATTACGAATTTATTTTATCGGACTCTTTTTTGCCGGAATAAATTTTATTGCGGCGGCTTTTTTCAGTGCGTCCGATAAGCCGAAACAAGCGATTCTTGTTTCGCTTTTGCGAAGCTGCGTAATAAATATTCCGGCGGTTATTGTGCTCGGCGCGATTTTCGGAATCGGCGGAGTGTGGGCGGCGTTTGTTGTTACGGAAGTTATTGTTGCGGGCGTTGCGGTTGTGCTTCTTGTTTTGCGATTTCGGAAATGAATTTGATTTTGCATTCGCGCATGAATCCGGTAAAATATGTGAAATATGAAAATAAAGCGAGCGCACCGGTCTGAGCGAGCAAGGGCATCCTCGGTTGCTTTTTAAAGTGCGTTCACTCTATAATCTCATCACAGAGAGGAGGGTTTGTATGGATTTGTTAATCAGCATTGTAATCATGCTTGTTATCGGCGCAATTATCGGTTGGGTCGCCGGGCTTATCATGGGCAGCAAAAATACGTTGCTTCGAAATATCATTTGCGGTATTTTGGGCAGTATTTTGGGCGGATTCCTCGGCGGCTTTGTTGCCGGATTAGTCGGTTTTGCCGGCGGATGGATTTTCAACATCATTTTCGCAATTATCGGTGCGTGTATTATTATCGCCATCGCTCGCGCCCTTAAAATCGGAGGAAAGTAAGAGAAAAATGCCTTCGCCGGCCGTTTCGGCTTGCGAAGGCATTTTTTTTGCTCAGAAGGAGGTTCTATGCACACAGAAGCAGACAGAGCAGTATGGCTTGTGCATGTAATGCAGTACACGGCAGATGACCTGCAAAAATCCGTAACTGAAACAGCACGATTATTAGACCGACACGGATTTGTGGAAAAAATATTGGCAGGGTATGATTCGTTTCACACGCAGGGTTTTGAGTATATGGCGGAGATGCTTACATCCGAACTGGCAAGCGCACGGGAGGTTTAGTATGGAGTTGTATCACGGTACAACCGGAATCATACGCGAAACAGATTTGACCATGGGGCGTCATCGCACAGATTTCGGGCAAGGCTTTTATTTGGGTACAAGCCTTGACGTTGCGCAGAGTTGGGCAAAAAGCCGCGCCGCGTTTTCCGGCAAACCTGTTGTGATGAAGTATTCTTTAGACAACGCGGTGTTTTGTGACGAAAAACTTAATCCGCTTATATTTGAAGAACCGTCATTGGAATGGCTTGACTTTGTGAAGGAGAACAGGCGCAGGGGTGAACCCGCAAACAAGTTGCGCCACACTCACGGCATTGTTCGCGGCCCGATTGCGAACGACAAAGTTAATTTTGTTGTCGAAGATTATATAAATGGGAAACTCTCTGCTCAAGACGCTGTTTTACGTCTGAAAGCACTGCCGAATGTGTTGCAGGTGAGTTTGCATTCGCCGGCGGTTTTCAAATATGTGGATGTTGCTGTGCAATATTCAGAGATGTTGTCGCCCGGCAATTGGTCGGAGTGGGTTGCTATTGCATAACCGGACAAACACGGGAGGCAATCCGTATGAAGTAGCCGTCGTATCAAAAAACCGGCGGAATTAAGCCTTTTTTCAGCGGCAGAGGCGGTTAAATGCTTTCACGCTTCGGTATACAAAGAAAAAGCCCCGAACTGTTCGGGGCTTTTTGATGATGCAGACATCGGGCGAAAAGACCGCAAAAGCAAGACGATTTTCAGGCGGAACAACTATAACTCGCTCAATGCGGAATTGTGCCTTTATCCCCTAAGATTCAAGATTCAGCCACAACGCGGGGCGAAGGCCGCCCTCAGCCGACACGTAATGACCATAGACGTGGACGAGGCCGTCAAGAAGGACGAACGCGGCGAAATCACTGAAGAAGCCGGGCGACCGCAGCCACCACCACGAAGCCGAACCTGCGTCGTGGTAGGCTATTCTCCTATTGCTGTAGCGGTCGTGAAACCCCCAACCGGCTAAGCCGTAATCCCACAAATCGAAATCTCGGTTGCTCTCGGTTCTTCCTCTTTCCAACATTCCACTGTCTCCGAAATGCCGCACAACTTCGTCTATGCTTAAAAGGAAAATGCGGTCGGTTGTATTTGCTCCGCCGGGCATGTGATTCCGGTGTCTTGTCCAATTGTAGAACGTCCACGGATTATCGTTGTTTGTTACATACGTTTCGCGTATGCGTGCGCGGTCGGCGTCAGAAAAGCTGTTGAAAAACTCTCCGTTAAGCCATGCCCGCGATGAACTTGTCGCCCATGTTACATCTTCAAATGTATGGTGATACGGCTGATTTACGATTACCGTTTCGTGCAATATTTTTGCGTAATTGCCCTGCACTTCAAGCACTCGCCAATCCCGCCCGCCAAATTGGATTATTTCACCCACGTGTACATCGTGGATTATTGGCGCGGGTCTGCCCCAAAGCCCCCATAAAAAATATCCCCCTGCACCAAGCCCGACAATAAGTAAAGAAATAATAACAACGACAACAAGTTTATTTCGATTTTTTTTAGGCTTATCTGCGCCCACTGCAACCTTGCTCCCGCATCCGTCACAGAATTGATAATTTTTTTGCAAGGGCTTACCGCAATTTTCACAAAACATTTTTGTCCCTCCTTTTCCCCGGTATTTTAAAAAATTGAACCCAACAGTGAGTCAAAAATCATATGATTGAAAGCATCACTCAAAAGAACCCGCGCCACGCGATAAAATCCGAAAAGCGCGTACATTGAGGTGACTACATATGCCAAGCACGAGCAGTACACTGCATGTTCCGTTGATGCATCGAAAAGTCTTTTTAATGCGGCGGCGTACAAGCACCACGCAGCAACAGTGCCGAGTGCCGTCGATGCAACCAAAATAAATGCAAATCCCGCGCCTAAGTTAAGGAAAATAATTAACGCGCTCAAAGCGTAAAGTATTGTATAGGGCAGAGTTGCGGCGGCAAAAATCGGAAAGACCTCACCAACTTTCGGCTTTTTTTCACTTCCGACAAATTTGAAGAAAAGCGACGGGATAAATATAAACAAGGCAAACCAAACGGATACGTGAAACAGCGGTTCAAAAACAACGCTGCCTAACGATAACGCTCCGCTCAATTCATCAAAAAATTCCGAGCGAATTTCACTTACACTCGGAAGAAGCCCGCCCATAACCCCTAATGCGTCACGAGCAGCTCGTGCCATAGAGGTAACGGTGCGCCAAACTGTCGCATACATAAGTAAAAACATGCTTATCGGCAACAGTGCAAGATATACAATCGCCTCCGGCGTCCCTATCTCGCTTGTTTTTATTGCTGTGGCGGGATTTTTAACAAAGTGCTTCAAAAATCCGATAGCGGCGGTTGCGGTTGTGTTGGCGGTGCTTACGGTTTGATTTGCTTCCTTTACGTCTGACGACGCTCCGCAACCCGGGCAAAACTTAGAATCCTCTTGCAGTTGATTGCCGCATGAAACGCAAAACTTGTTCATTGAAATTCCCCTCTCTACATACGCATTCAATGTGTTAGTTTTGCAAATTTATCGCAACCAATCCCTCGTGTCAATAGTTGCGACGTAACCAAAGCGACTATTTGCAAATTTTCATCGAATATAATCATGCACAGGGGTGTTTCAGATGAAGTCCGAATTTGGCGAACGTCTTTCGTACTTGCGAATGCAAAAAGGGGTGTCTGCTCGAAGCATGAGTTTGTCGCTCGGTCAAAACTTGGGTTATATAAACAACATAGAAAACAAACGTGCATTCCCTTCCATGGAAATTTTCTTTAACATCTGCGAATTTTTAGAAATTACCCCGCAAGAATTTTTTGACGAAGAAAACATTAACCCCGAAGAATTAAATGCCGCTGTGGATAATTTAAAAAAACTTGACGCGCATTCGCTTGAAAGCATTTCGACGGTTATCGAACTTCTTGCGAAAAAATAAAATTGCTGTAATTCAAAACAATCCCCAAATGAAAAATGCCTTCGTGAGTCGAGTGTGACCTGCGAAGGCATTTTTTGCGTTCACAATAATTCCGGTATAATCGCATAAACAGGAGGAAATTTTATGAACCCCAAAAACATCGCCGTAATTTACACCTCGCGATACGGAACAACCAAGCGATACGCCGAATGGATTTCGGCGGAACTTAACGCGCCGCTTTTTGCCGGTTCGGAAATCAAGCCCGGCGAACTCAACAAATACGACACAATCGTATACGGCGGCGGGTTGTACGCCGGCGAAATAGCCGGAATAAAATCAATCGTAAAAAATTTTCCGCGCTCACTCGTTCTTTTTACGATGAGCCTTGCCGACCCGAACATTACCGATTTCACACCCGTTATAAAGAAGGCACTCAACCCCGAGCAGCTTGAAAAAACAAAAATATTTCACTTTCGCGGCGGGGTGGATTACGCGAAACTCAGCCTCGTACATAAAGGGCTGATGGCAATGGTGAAACGAGCCGCCGAAAAAATTCCGCCCGACGAACGCACAAGCGACGATACGGGAATACTTGAAACATACGGCAAAGAAGTTGATTTTACCTGCAAATCGGCGATTGCGCCGTTAATCGAATATGTGAGGGCGTTGTAAAATTCGATACGAGTCGGACGCGAGCCGAAAAGAAGCGACGTCGGCATCTGCTCCGAAACTGCAATTTTCGTTTCGGGGTGTGCGGCAAACCGCCTTGTTGCCGGCTTCTGAAAAAATTTCCCGAAATTTACCGAAAAAGCCTTGACATGAGAGAAATACGCGCTATAATCAATCCTTGTCGGCATCGGATGTACATGCGGTGTCGCGACACACCCGGGCGCGTGTACGCCAACCGGATATGACGGAGGCTTTTATGCAAAACCAAAAAATTCGCATCAACTTAAAAGCATACGACCACAAACTCATTGATAAGTCGGTCGTGCAAATCATCGAAACGGCAAAGCGTACCGGCGCGGAAGTATGCGGGCCTATCCCCCTGCCGACGAAAAGAGAAATCGTAACAATTTTGCGCGCTGTTCACAAATATAAAGACAGCCGCGAGCAGTTTGAAATGAGAACGCATAAGCGTCTTATCGACATTCTTATGCCCACGCCCAAAACAATCGACGCACTTCAAAGGCTCGACCTTCCCGATGGCGTGGATATTGCGGTTAAAGTTGTAACAGGTCAGTAATAAAGGCACTCATGTGAATGCATTTATGTGAAAGAAGGTTCATCGCCATGAAAAAAGCAATTATCGGCCGCAAGCTCGGCATGACGCAAATATTTAAAAGTGACGGTACGATGGTTCCCGTAACGGTTATTGAAGCCGGGCCGTGCGTTGTTGTTCAAAAAAAGACCGTTGAAAAAGACGGATATGCCGCGCTCCAGGTGGGCTTCGGCGAAATTCGCGAAAAACTTGTTAATAAGCCGAAAAAAGGGCATTTCGCCGCGCATCTCGGTGCGGGCGCGGAATCGAAGCGCGTGTTGCGTGAGCTGAAGCTCGACGACTGCGATGCTTTCGATGTCGGCGCGGAAATTAAGGCGGACATGTTCGCCGAAGGCGATTGCGTGGATATAACAAGCACATCAAAGGGCAAGGGCTTCCAGGGTGCGATTAAGCGTCACAACATGCATCGCGGTCCTATGACCCACGGCTCGAAATATCACCGCGGACACGGCTCAATGGGGCCGGGTACAACGCCGGGGCGTGTTCGCAAGGGCAAAAAACTTCCCGGGCATATGGGCGCAAAGAAAACGACAATCCAAAATCTCGAAGTTGTCCGCACGGACGCGGAAAAAAATCTGATTCTTGTATGCGGCGCAGTTCCCGGTATTCGGGGCGCACTTGTAACTATAAGAAGCACCGTTAAGGTTTAAGCACGAATTGATGAAATGCGAAGGTTAGGAGTGTAGATTATGGCATCAGTTGCAGTTTTAAATATGAAGGGCGAAAAAGCCGGAAGCATCGAACTCGACGACGCGATTTTCGGTGTTGAGGTGAATAAACACGCCGTACACATGGCGGTTGTTCAGCACTTGGCAAATCGTCGTCAAGGCACAAAAAGCACAAAGACTCGCGCAGAAGTACGCGGCGGCGGTGCAAAGCCTTGGCGTCAAAAAGGTACGGGGCGTGCGCGTCACGGCTCTTCGAATTCGCCGATTTGGACGGGCGGCGGCGTTGTTTTCGCGCCGAAACCCCGTGATTTTTCTTTCAAGTTGAACAAAAAACTTAAACGTCTCGCGCTTAAATCGGTCTTGACCGACAAAGTGCAAAACGAGAAGTTGATTGTGCTTGATTCGCTCGCGCTTTCGGAAATTAAGACGAAGGCGATGGTCGGCGTTTGCAAGAATCTCGACCTTGAAAAAGCCCTTTTCGTTATGGACGGTTCGAACGAAAACGTGGTTAAATCTGCGCGCAATATCCCCGGTGTTAAGACAGCCGGCGTAAATACCATTAACGTCTATGATATTCTCAACCACGACTGCCTTGTGATTACAAAAGATGCAATCGCAAAGATTCAGGAGGTGTATGCATAATGCCGGATTTGAAATATTACGACGTTATCTTCAAGCCTCTGATGACGGAAAAAAGCATGAGCCTTTTGGAGGAGCAAACATATTCGTTTTATGTGCATCCCAAGGCAACAAAAACGCAAATCAAAGAAGCTGTCGAGCGTTTGTTTGACAACGTGACTGTCGAAAAAGTAAATACGATGCACACGCATCCGAAAAAGCGTCAGCGTCGCGGCTCGAAACCCGGAGAAACGGTACGCAAGAAGAAGGCAATCGTGAAACTTGCGCCGGGAAGCAGCCCGATTGAATATTTCGAAGGAATCTAGCACCGATTATACTTTTCGCGGCCGGAAATCCGGTCGGATTGGCTGAAAAAGGAGAGTCACCCCTATGGGCATAAAACGTTATCGTCCGATTACCCCCTCCCAACGTCAGATGACCGTTTCCGATTTTTCGGAAATCACAAAATCAGCACCGGAGAAAAGCCTCGTTGTCCATCTTAAAAAACACAGCGGTCGCAACGGACAAGGCAAAATCACCGTACGTCATCGCGGCGGCGGAGCAAAAATAAAATATCGCTTAATTGATTTCAAGCGCGACAAGGACGGGATTCCCGCCAAAGTTGCTGCTGTTGAATATGACCCCAATCGCACGGCAAACATCGCACTTTTGCATTACGCTGACGGTGAAAAACGCTATATCTTGGCACCTATCGGCGTGAGCGTAGGCGACAGCCTGATGAGCGGTGTTGAGGCGGAAATTCGTCCCGGAAACGCGCTTCCCATGAAAATAATCCCCGTCGGTACGGAGATTCACAACATTGAAATGAAGCTTGGGCGCGGTGCGCAAATGGTTCGCAGCGCGGGAAACGTCGCTCAGCTTATGGCGAAAGACGAAAAATATGCTACGGTGCGTCTGCCTTCCGGCGAGATGCGTCTTGTGCCGGTAAATTGCCGCGCAACAATCGGCCAAGTCGGCAACCCCGACAACGAGCTGATTAACGTGGGTAAGGCCGGTAAAAAGCGTCATATGGGTATTCGTCCCACGGTTCGCGGTTCTGTAATGAACCCGAACGACCACCCCCACGGTGGTGGTGAGGGGCGCGCTCCGATTGGTCGCTCTGCTCCGTCAACGCCTTGGGGCAAGCCGGCATTGGGCTACAAAACCCGTAAGAAAAACAAGCAAAGCAACAAATATATTGTACGCAAACGCGGAAGCAAATAGGAGGCGCACATGGGCAGGTCATTGAAAAAAGGTCCGTTTTGTGACACGCACCTGATGAAAAAAGTTGAGGCGCAGCTTGATACAACGAACAAAACCGTAATTAAAACGTGGTCGCGCCGTTCCACCATCTTTCCCGAAATGATAGGTTGCACAATTGCCGTTCACGACGGGCGCAAACATGTTCCCGTGTATATCACGGAGGATATGGTAGGTCACAAACTCGGCGAATTTGCCCAAACCCGCACATATCGCGGGCACGGCAAGGACGCGGAAAAGCGAAGCAAGGTGAAATAGGGAGGTTTTGTATCGTATGAAAGGACAAAGCAGAAGTCAATATAAGCAGGAGCGTAACGCGGAAAATCGCGAACGTCGCCCTCATGCAATTCATAGATATGCTCGTATTTCCGACCGCAAAGCGCGAATTGTTTTGGAGCAAATCAAGGGCAAGGGCGTAATCCAAGCCGCCTCGATTTTGCAATACAACCCGCGTTACGGTGCGTATTTAATCGGAAAAGTGTTGAAGTCCGCTGTGGCAAACGCCGAAGAAAACTACGAGATGGACGCGCAAGACCTGTTCGTTGAAGAAGCCATCGCAAACCAAGGTCCGACCATGAAGCGCATTCAACCGCGCGGAAAAGGGCGCGCATACAGAATAAACAAACGCACAAGCCACATCACGATTGTGCTGAATGAAAGGGACTGAGCATATGGGACAAAAAGTAAACCCCCACGGTCTGCGTTTGGGCATAAATAAAGAATGGGATTCTGTTTGGTATGCGGAAAAAGATTTTTCGCGCTATCTTTTGGAAGACCATAATATCCGTCAGTTCATAAAAAAATATTTCAAAAATAAAAAGCCCGTTCCCGTTGACCCGAAAATTGCGCGTATAACAATTAAGCGCACAACGAGTCGCGTGAAGGTAACTTTGCACACGGCAAGCCCCGGTATAATCATCGGGCGCAATGGTGAAGCCATCAAAATGTTGACGGACGCGGTGCAAAAATTGGTTGACAAGGGGCGCGACCCGGACGCCGGCGAGTACAAAGCCGATGTTGAGATTCAGGAAATCAAGCGTCCGGAGCTTAACGCGCAACTTACAGCGGAAGTAATCGCAAAGGATTTGGAAAATCGCGTAACTTTCCGTCGTGCAATGAAGCAGGCAATGACACGCGCTATGAAAAACGGCGCGCGCGGAATAAAAACGGCAGTGTCCGGACGCCTCGGCGGAGCGGACATCGCGAGAACCGAAAGCTACCATGAAGGCACTATTCCCCTGCAAACACTTCGCGCCGACATTGATTACGGCTTTGCCGAAGCGGATACGACATACGGAAAGCTCGGCGTAAAAGTGTGGCTGTATAAAGGAGAGGTTCTTCCCGGGCAGGAACGCCAAAGAGAAGACCGCCCGTACAGGGGAGACAGACGGGAAGGAGCAGGCGACTATGCTAATGCCAAAAAGGGTAAAAAGACGCAAGCAGTTCCGCGGTCGAATGACCGGAAAGGCACTGCGCGGTAATAAAGTAACTTACGGAACGCACGGGCTTGTTGCAATGGAGCCCACATGGATTACCGCGAATCAAATTGAGGCTGCGCGGATTGTTCTTAACAGAACGATGAAGCGCGGCGGTCAAGTTTGGATAAAAATTTTTCCGGATAAGCCCGTAACCGAAAAACCCGCCGAAACCCGCATGGGTAGCGGTAAAGGTTCGCCGGAATATTGGGTAGCGGTAGTAAAGCCCGGCAGAGTAATGTTTGAAATCGCGGGCGCGGACGACGAACTTTCGCGCCGTGCGTTAAAATTGGCAAGCTATAAATTGCCGATTCGTTGTAAGGTAGTTTCAAAGGAAGAACTTGAAGCAATTTTGGCGGAAGCAGAAGCTCCGAAAAACAGGGAGGTCGAAGCCAAGTGAAATCAAGAAAATATCTCGAATCCCTTAGCGATAAATCCGTGGAAGAGTTGAACACCGAGCTTGTGACAACAAAAAAAGAGCTGTTTAACCTGCGCTTCCAAAACGCTACAAACCAACTGGACAACACGGCGCGTATACGCGAGGTTCGCAAAAACATCGCCCGCATTCAAACAGTAATGACGCAGCGCGCCAAAGGGCTGTCATAGGAGGATAATCAATGGAAATTCAACGCAATTTGCGTAAAACCCGTGTGGGAAAAGTCGTCAGCGACAAGATGGAAAAAACAATCGTTGTTGCTGTTGAAAACCGTGTGCGCCACCCCGTAATCGGAAAAATTGTAAAGCGCACATATAAATTGAAAGCCCACGACGAAACAAACGAATGCAAAGTCGGCGACAGGGTTCGCGTTATGGAAACGCGTCCTCTGTCAAAGGAAAAGCGTTGGCGTTTGGTTACGATTTTAGAAAAAGCAAAATAGTGCGCCGGGCGGACGCCGGAGACAAGTGTTGCATTCGACACGCTCTCTCGAAGCCGGTTCGGTTTCGGTGATTTTGTTAAATGGCTTCGTTCAGTGATTTTGCAGGAGGTTTTAAATATGATACAGCAGGAAACAAGACTTGCCTCTGCGGATAATTCCGGCGCGAAAGAGCTTTTGTGCATTCGCGTACTTGGCGGCAGTAAGCGTCGATATGCAAATGTAGGCGACATTATCGTTGCCTCGGTAAAAGATGCAACACCGGGCGGCGTGGTGAAAAAGGGAGAAGTTGTGCGGGCAGTTGTTGTGCGTACGGTTAAAGGCTTGTCGCGTCCCGACGGCTCATCCATCCGCTTCGACCAAAATGCCGCCGTTATAATCCGTGAAGACAAAACGCCGAGAGGCACACGTATTTTCGGGCCGGTTGCAAGGGAATTGCGTGAAAAGCAATTTACGCGCATAGTTTCTCTCGCGCCCGAGGTTTTGTAAGGGCTTCGCTCTTAAAATTTGAGAAACGGTGTGATTTTATGAACAACAAAGTTAAATTAAAGCGCGGCGACACGGTTCAGGTAATCGCCGGGAAAGAAGTCGGCAGAACCGGTAAAATTCTTTTAATCGACCGTGAGCGAGGCAGAGTTGTGGTTGAGGGGCTTAACATGCAAACAAAGCACCAAAAGCCCAATCGCGCAAATCAAACAGGCGGCATTACTCGCCGCGAAGCCCCGTTAAACATTTCGAATGTGATGTATCTTCACAAGGATAAGCCGACTCGCATCGGCTATAAATTTGAAGAATCCGGCGGCAAGCCCGTTAAAAAACGTTACGCAAAGTCTACGGGTGAAATCATAGATTAGGTCAATCCGGCGTTATTTTTCCGTTCGAGTCCGGAAATGCTACAGATGGAGGTTTGCCATGAGCAGGCTCAAAGAAATGTACGAAGAAAATGTTGTACCCGGCATGATGAAAAAATTCGGCTACAAAAATAAAATGGCGGTTCCGAAAATTGAAAAAGTTGTCGTAAACATAGGGCTTGGCGAAGCGAAGGAAAATTCCAAAGTTATCGAACACGCTACCGGCGACTTGGCAATCATCACGGGGCAGAAAGCCGTCGTAACGAAGGCGAAAAAGTCTATTTCTGCATTCAAGTTGCGTGCGGGAATGCCGGTCGGTTGCAAAGTGACGCTTCGCGGTTCGAAGATGTTCAGCTTTGTTGACAGGCTTATAAATGTGGCAATTCCGCGTGTTCGCGACTTTCGCGGTGTAAGTCCGGATGCTTTCGACGGGCGCGGAAATTACACTCTCGGCATTAAAGAGCAATTGATTTTCCCCGAAATTTCTTTTGATAAAATTGATAAACTTCGCGGAATGGAAGTTGTTTTTGTTACAACCGCCGAAACGGACGAAGAAGCTCGCGAGCTTTTATCGCTGTTCGGAATGCCCTTTATCCGTCCGAGCTAGAAATTTTAGGAGGCAATAATATGGCGAAAAAAGCACTTGTTTTAAAAGCTGCCGGAAAGCAGAAATTTGCCGTAAGAGAGTACAGGCGTTGTAATATTTGCGGAAGACCTCATGCAACACTGCGCAAATACGGCGTTTGCCGTATCTGTTTCCGCGAACTGGCTTACAGGGGACAAATTCCCGGTGTTCGCAAGGCCAGTTGGTAAATTAAGTTATGAAATCTATTTTTTCGCGTCGCGAAGAAAAGAATGGCTAGGAGGATTGCCCATGTTATCCGACCCTATCGGGGATATGCTCACGAGAATCCGTAACGCAAACATGGCAAGGCACACAACCGTTGATATGCCGTCATCCAAAATGAAGGAGGCAATTGCCGCCATTTTGGTAAAAGAGGGTTATGTAAAGGGTTTTGAAATTGTGCCGACCGGCGTTAAGAAAACTATGAGGATTACCCTTAAATACGGTAAAAGTAAAAACGAAAAGGTTATTGCGGGCTTGAAGCGCATTTCGAAACCGGGGCTTCGTGTGTATGCCGGTTGCGAGGATTTGCCCAAAGTTTTAAACGGACTCGGGCTTGCAATTGTTTCAACAAACAAAGGCGTTATGACTGACAGGGAAGCTCGTGCAAACGGCGTGGGCGGAGAGGTTTTGGCGTTTGTTTGGTAGGTTTTTAATTGTCGCACGAAGCGCGACCCCGCAGCGAAGTTAAGAAGCGCGCTCGGGTTCTGCCCGGCGGGGCTTGAGGCGAAAGTCTCATAAAAGAAAAAGGAGGTGCAGAATCATGTCACGTATAGGAAAACTTCCCGTTACGATTCCGGCAGGAGTTACGATAACGGTTGAATCCGGAAACGAAGTCACGGTAAAAGGACCGAAGGGTACTTTGAGTCGCAAACTTCCGCAAGACATGACCATCGCACAAGAAGAGGGCAAGTTGACAATAACGCGCCCCAATGATTTGAAGCGTTTCAAAGCACTTCACGGGCTCACGCGCACGCTTATAAACAATATGGTTGTAGGCGTGACAACGGGCTACGTGAAGCGGCTTGATATAATCGGTACAGGTTATCGCGCCGCAAAAAGCGGCAACAAGCTCACGTTAAATTTAGGATATTCTCATCCTGTTGAAATGACAGACCCCGACGGAATTTCAAGCGAAGTTGAAGGCACGAATAAAATTATCGTGTCCGGCATCGACAAGGAAAAAGTCGGACAGTATGCCGCGAATATTCGCGAAAAACGTCCGCCCGAGCCGTACAAAGGCAAAGGTATCAGATATGAAAATGAATATGTAAGACGCAAAGCCGGCAAAGCCGGTAAGAAATAGTTAGGCGGTGTCGAACGATGATAAATAAACCCTGTCGCGCAGCAGCGCGCAAAAAACGCCATTACAGGTTGCGCCGCAACCTTTCCGGTACAGCGGTAAGGCCGCGCCTGACGGTTTTCAAGTCTAACAAATATATATACGCGCAAATCATTGATGACGTGAAGGGGCATACCATTGCCAGCGCGTCAACAATGGATGCCGCGCTTGTTAAAGCCGAAAATTTGAAATCGACATCGAATATTGATGCGGCAAAATGCATTGGTACGCAGGTTGCGAAAAAAGCAATCGACCTCGGCATTAAAGAAGTCGTTTTCGACAGAAGCGGATATATTTATCACGGCAAAGTTGCCGCGCTTGCGGATGCTGCGCGTGAGGCCGGACTGAAGTTCTAAAGGAGAAAAAAGTTATGGCGATGAAAAAAATTGATGCAAATTCCCTTGACCTGAAAGACAAGGTTGTTTCGATTAACCGCGTAACGAAGGTTGTTAAAGGCGGGCGCACGTTCCGTTTTGCTGCACTTGTTGTTGTTGGCGACGAGGCAGGGCACGTGGGCGTCGGGCTCGGTAAAGCGAACGAAATTCCCGAAGCAATTCGCAAAGGGAAAGAGGACGCGAAGAAAAATATGTTCTTCCTTGAGAAAAACGAAAACGATTCTTTGTACCATGAAATTGTTGGGCATTTCGGTGCGGCTAAGGTGCTTATGCGCCCTGCCCCTGAAGGAACCGGCGTAATTGCGGGCGGTGCGGTTCGTGCTGTTTTGGAGCTTGCGGGCGTTCGCAACGTTGTTACGAAGTCAATCGGCTCAAACAACAAGCACAATGTTGTAAAAGCTACGCTTACGGGACTTAAACAGATGAAAACCCCGGCGGTGGTTGCGCGTCTTCGCGGAAAGCCGGTTGAAGAAATTTACGAAGCGAGGAACTGACAATGTTGAAAATAACTTTGGTTCGTTCGCCCATCGGCGCGAAGCCTAAGCATCGGGCGACGATAGAGGCTCTCGGCCTCCGGAAACTTCATGCCACGGTTGAGCAAAAGGATAATCCCGCAATTCGCGGCATGATTCATCATGTCAAGCATTTGATTAAAGTTGAAGAAGCGTGAAATCCCTGAGAAAGAGTGGTAAATTCGCATGAAACTTGGAGAACTTAAACCCGCCAAAGGCGCGACAACAAAAGATTGGCGGCGCGGGCGCGGTCACGGCACCGGTAACGGAAAAACCTCCGGTCGCGGACATAAAGGGCAAAAATCCCGTTCCGGAAGCGGCGGAAAGGTTGGCTTCGAGGGCGGACAAATGCCGCTTTATCGTCGTTTGCCGAAAAGAGGGCATTCTTGCCGTAACACGAAAGAAATCGTTGCAATTAACGTGCAGCTCCTCAATGTTTTTGAGGACGGCGCAACGGTTGACGTTGCCGCGCTCAAACAAAAGGGCTTGGTTTCAAACCCGCGCGACGGTGTGAAAATTCTCGGCAACGGAGATATTACAAAAAAACTTACCGTTAAGGTTAATTATTTTTCGCAAAGCGCGGCAGAGAAAATTAAGGCAGCAGGCGGCGAAGCTGTCGCCCTTTCCGTGAAAAGCGTGAAAAAATAGAGGTGGTTTAGTTGTTCAAAATTTTCGCAAATGCTTGGCGCGTTGAAGATATTCGCAAGAAATTGCTGTTTATATTTTTGTTGCTTTTTATCTACCGTATAGGTGCGGTTCTTGTTCCGCTTCCGGGCATTGATTTATATGTAGTTCGCGACCTTCGCCCCGGATTTTGGGAGTTAATCGGCGGCGGTGGCGGCGACGGCGTAATGACGCTTTTCGCCCTCTTAATGGGCGGCGAACTCGGCACGGTTTTTGCGATGGGTATCGCGCCGTACATTACCGCTTCGATTATCATGCAGCTCTTGACTTACGCAATTCCCGCCCTCAGCCAAATGCAAAAAGAGGATGAGGACGGGCGCAAAAAAATTCAACAAATCACACGTTATATGGCCGTTGTTTTGGCATTGCTTCAGTCGGCGGGTATGGTTTATTCGTACACATTGCACGGGGCAGGTTGGCTGCACGAGCCGATAAACTTGTTCGGCGCAAGCGGCGGTTGGCCTGTTTACATCGCCGCAGTTGTTGCGATGACGACCGGTACAATTTTCATCATGTGGCTTGCTGAGCTTTTGACGGAAAAGGGCATCGGAAACGGTGCGTCTTTCCTGATTTTTGCGAACATCTTGGCGGGACTTCCCATGGGCATCGGTACGTTCTATCAGATGCTTACGGATAATCCGGGGGTAATGTCGGTTGTTTTGGTAATCGTTCTCCTGCTTACTTTCGCGCTGATTATCGCCTTTGTTGTGCTTGTGCATGAGGGCGAACGGCGAATTCCCGTGCAATATTCCCGAAAAGCTGCCGGCGGCGGTCGCGCAATGATGGGCAACCATCAGTCGTATATTCCGCTCAAGGTAAACATTGCGGGCGTACTTTCGATAATTTTTGCGATGTCGTTTATCGGTGTGCCGGTTATGATTGGGCAGTTTTTCCAAGGCGACAATTTCATCAACACAATTGCACATTATGTCGATTTCAATCGTACAGCAACCGCTACCGAATTTTTACACTTTCCGCGAAGCGGATTGCATCCAATCGGCGCAATCATTTATATAATATTGATTTTCCTCTTCACGCATTTCTATACGTCGTTTGCGGTTAATCCGATAGATATGGCGGAAAATTTGAAGAAAAACGGCGGTTTTATTCCGGGGATTCGTCCCGGTGCGCCGACAAGCACGTTTATTCAAACAACCGTAAATCGTCTTTCATGGATTGGCGCGTTTTTCTACAGCTTAATTGCGCTTACGCCGATTATCATGGGTTGGATTGTTCCCGAAATGAGTCGAATTGCTTTCGGCGGAACGTCGCTCTTGATTGTAACGGGCGTAGCGTTGGAGTTTGTCAAACAAATGGAATCGCAGCTTCTTATGCGCCATTACAAAGGATTCCTCGAATAATATGGGGATTTTTATCAAAAACGACGAGCAAATTTCATTTATGCGAACGGCGAGCAAGGTTTGCGCGCGAACGCACGAGATGCTCGCCAAACACATAAAGCCGGGCATCACCACCGGAGAGCTCAACGCAATCGCAGAGGATTTTATAAGAAGCAACGACTGCAAGCCTTCGTTTCTGGGCTATCGCGGTTTTCCCGGGGCGATTTGCACGAGCGTGAACGACGAAGTAATACACGGCGTTCCCGGTTTAAGAAAGCTGATGAGCGGCGATATTATCAGCGTAGACATCGGCGTTTGCTTTAAAAGATTTCACGGCGATGCGGCGCGGACTTTTGCCGTCGGACAAATTGCCGACAACCACAAAAAGCTCATTGATGTTACTGAGCAAGGTTTTTTTGAAGGCGTGAAATGTTGTACCGAGGAAAATCGGCTTCACGACATTTCGAACGCAATTGATGATTATGTCAGGCCGTTCGGCTTTGGTATAGTGAGTGAATGGTGCGGTCACGGTGTGGGGCGGCAGGTTCACGAAGACCCGCAGATTCCGCACACGCGACAGGAAAAACGCGGTCCGCGTTTGCGGCGCGGAATGACCCTCGCGATTGAGCCGATGATTAACGGCGGCACAGAAGAAATTTACATGCTTGACGACACATGGACTGTTTTAACTCGCGACGGCGAATTCAGTGCGCATTACGAAAACACCGTTTTAATAACGGACGGCGAGCCGGAGATTTTAACTTTATGAAAAAAGGTACAATCGTTTTTTCAAAAGCGGGGCGCGACAAAGGCAAAGCATTGGTTGTACTTGAAGCGGAGGAAAATTTTTTGCTTCTTGCGGACGGAGAAGGGCGAACCCTTCAACGCCCCAAACGAAAAAAAATTAAGCATGTTCAACCCACCGGCACGCAAATTCAAATGCAGCCCGAATGCGGGCGAGCTTTGCAGGATGCGGATGTAAGAAAGCAGCTAAAGGCTTACGAAAACGGAGGCGAAAATGGCAAAAGACGATGTCATTGAGGTAGAAGGCAAGGTTGTTGAAAAATTGCCGAACGCTACGTTTAAGGTGCAACTGGAAAACGGACACGTTATTCTTGCGCACATTTCCGGAAAGTTGCGGATGAATTTTATTCGTATAATTCCGGGGGATAAAGTGCTTATTGAAATGTCGCCGTATGATTTAACCAAGGGGCGAATTGTGTGGCGCGATAAATAAAGGAGATGTTTTCTATGAAAGTACGGCCGTCGGTTAAGCCGATTTGCGAAAAATGCAAAATTATCAGGCGCAAACGCGCTTTGAGAGTTATTTGCGAAAACCCCAAGCATAAACAAAGACAAGGATAGGAGCGTTTTTATGGCACGTATAGCAGGCGTTGACTTGCCCAGAGAAAAGCGGGTTGAAATCGGACTGACATATATTCACGGAATAGGGCGTCCGAGTTCGAAAAGAATTTTAACGGAAGCCGGTATTAACCTTGACACGCGCGTTCGCGATTTGACCGACGACGAAGTTATTAAAATTCGTAACGTTATCGAATCGTCGCAGATGGTTGAAGGTGATTTGCGTCGCGAAGTCGCGCTTAATATTAAGCGTCTTGTTGAAATCGGGTGCTATCGCGGGATTCGTCATCGCAAAAGTTTGCCCGTGCGCGGACAACGTACACGTACAAACGCTCGCACACGCAAGGGCAAAGCACGTACCGTTGCCAATAAGAAGAAATAGGTCGGCATCGGCCGACGGCGGATTCCGGGGGCATGTTTTTGTAACGGACACGTTCCCTCGAAGCCGGTACAGAGTCGAATTTTGGAGGTTTTCAGATGCCTAAAAAAGTTGTAAAGCGTGCGGCAACGCGCCGCAGACGCGACAGAAAATTTGTTGATAAAGGGCAAGTGCATATTCAATCGTCGTTTAACAACACGATTGTCACAATAACCGATGCATCGGGCAACGCGCTTTCGTGGGCGTCTGCCGGACAGCTCGGCTTTCGCGGAAGCCGTAAGTCTACGCCTTATGCTGCGCAAATGGCGGCGGATACTGCTACCGTTGCGGCGAAGGAATACGGGCTTAAAACCGTTGAAGTTTTTGTGAACGGTCCCGGAAGCGGTCGCGAGGCGGCAATTCGCGCTTTGCAGGCCGCCGGACTCGAGGTTACCATGATTAAAGACGTAACCCCCGTTCCTCACAACGGTTGTCGTCCGCCGAAACGCCGTCGCGTTTGATTTAACTCTTGGGGGCGTAACTCCCAAATCCCCACAAGGGAGCGTAGCCCCCTTAACCCCGAGAGAATCGCGCGTCGCGCGATTCTTGATAAAGTTTTTGTCAAACTTTTTTCAAAAAGTTTACGGGGTGCGGGGCGGAGTCCCGCGGTTTCATTAAATATATCAGGAGGATTTTATGGCGAGATATACAGGTCCTGCTTGCAGGCTTTGCCGCAGGGAAGGCGAAAAACTTTTTCTTAAAGGCGAGAGATGCTCGAAGCAGAATTGCGCAATCAATAAGCGTCCGACTGCTCCCGGTCAGCATGGTACGAGCCGTAAAAAGCTGTCGGAGTTTGGTCAGCAAACGCGCGAAAAGCAAAAAACGAAGCGTATCTACGGGCTTTTGGAAAAGCAGTTCAGGCAATATTTTGAAGTTGCGCGGCGTACTCCCGGTGTTACGGGCGAAAATTTGTTGCGCCTTTTAGAGTTGCGCTTGGATAACGCGGTGTATCGCCTCGGATTCGGTCGTTCACGTACAGAAGCACGCCAAGTTGTGCGGCATAATTTGATTACCGTAAACGGAAAAAAAGTAAACATCCCTTCATATCAGCTCAAAGTCGGTGATGTGATTCAAGTGCGCGACAAGTCGAAATCCATTCAACGGTTCAAGGATGTATTGGATGTTACGGCTTCGCGCAGTATTCCCGAATGGCTTTCCGGCGACCCGGAAAACCTGCGCGGCACTGTTACAATGAAGCCGCTTCGCGAGCATATCACCTACGACCTGCGCGAAACGCTTATCGTAGAGCTGTACTCGAAGTAACAAAAAAAAAGGGAGGTTTGCAAAATATGTTGGAAATTGAAAAACCTCGCATTGAAACCGTGGAATTAAAAGGCAGCAATTACGCAAAATTTGTTATTGACCAACTTGAACGCGGCTTTGGAACGACTTTGGGAAACGCGCTTCGCAGGGTACTTTTGTCAAGCCTGCCGGGTGCGGCAGTAAGCAACATTCGTATGGACGGCGTTTTGCACGAGTTCAGCCATTTGCCCGGCGTTAAAGAGGATGTTACGGAAATTATTTTGAACCTCAAAAATCTCGCGCTCCGCGATAACAGCGATAACAATGAGCCGAAAACGGCAGTTGTTGATGCAAGCGGCGAGGGCGTTATTCGCGCTAAGGACATTAAACTTGACGCGGATGTTGAGGTGCTTAATCCCGATTTGCTGATTGCGACACTGGGCAACTCCGACGCGAAACTTTTTATCGAAATGACTGTGCGCAAAGGCTCCGGATATGTGGGCGCGGACCAAAATAAATCTCCCGACCAACCCATCGGCTTGATTCCGATTGACTCGATTTTTACGCCGGTGCGCAAGGTAAATTTCTCCGTTGAGCCGACTCGTGTCGGAAATGTTACCGACTATGACAAACTTACTTTGGAAGTTTGGACAAACGGTACGATTCATCCGAAAGATGCGGTTTGCCTCGGTTCGCGGATTTTGATGGAACATTTTAATTTGTTCGTTGACCTTTCGGAGTCGTTGAAAGATACGGAAATTATGATTCCTCGCGAGGAATCTTCCGGCGACAGATTTCGCGAAATGACCATCGAAGAGCTTGACCTCTCCGTTCGCAGTTACAATTGCCTTAAACGCGCGGGCATCAATACCGTTGAGGATTTGGCAAACAAAACGGAAGAAGATATGATGAAAGTGCGTAATCTCGGGCGTAAAAGCCTTGAGGAAGTGCTTAAAAAAATGTCGGATTTGGGGCTTGCCCTGCAATCTGCGGAAGAATAATGCGCTAAGCGCGCAGTGAACACCGGCGTCATGTTTTCGAGGCGACTCGTTCTCTCGAAGGGTGGCAAAAAACGCCCGCTGGTGTCGGAACGAGCAAAGTAAAGGAGAATTATTATGCCCGGTTACAGAAAGTTAGGTCGCACGTCAAGCCAGCGGAAGGCGATGCTTCGCGCACTTGCCACGCAACTTATATACCACGGCAAAATTCAAACAACTGAAACACGCGCAAAAGAAGTCCGCAAAATTGCGGAAAAACTTATCACTATTGCGGTTAAGGAAAAAGACAACTTTACGACGGAGAACGTCATGGTGAAAGTTCCGCAAAAAGATAAAGACGGAAAGCGCGTTAAAACCGTTGAAAACGGTCGCAAAGTTACGGAATACAACGAAGTTGAACGCACAATTCAAAAAGATATGCCTTCGCGCCTTGCTGCGCGGCGGAAAATTCTTTCCGTGCTTTATCCCGTGACAAAAACGCCCGAAAACGGCAGACGTATGCGCAGTGAGTCGAAAAAAATCTGCCTTGCAAACGTGATGTTTGAAAAATGGGCTCCGAAATATTCCGGGCGTACCGGCGGTTATACGCGCATGATTAAAATTGGCTTGCGCAGAGGCGACGCCGCACCTATGGTGTTGTTGGAGCTGATTTGAACTATCTCGACTTAGGAATTGCCGCCGTTGTCGTGCTGTGCGCGTTAATCGGTTGGTATAGAGGGCTAATCCGTACTGTGTACAGATTAGTTTCTTTTTTTGCCGCGATTGTTTTGGCGCAAATGTTGCGCCCGTATGTTTCGGGATTTTTGCGCGAAACGGACATTACGTACCGAGTGCGCGGAGGCGTTGAGCGCGGCTTGGGCGAGCTTGAATACGCGGCAGGGTTGCCCGGGGAGTTGCCGCCTGTTATGACCGAAATGCCCGCCGATTTTTTAACATATTTGGCAATCGACGCGATTGCGATTGTTTCGGTTTTTTTTATTGTGTTTACCGCGCTTTTAATTATCGGCTCGGCATTGAACATTGTAAGCAAATTGCCCGTCATAAGCACGCTTAACGAACTCGGCGGGCTTTTGGCGGGCATGGTTTTCGGCGCGGGAATTTCGTGGCTCGTGCTTATTGTTTTGAGCATTTTTACGGGTGAACCGGCGGTTCTTGTGTTGTTGGAGGGGTCGCTTGCGGCGCGGGTTGTGCTTGGATTGAGTTAAGTTAAGTTAAGTTAGGATTGTGGGGGCTTCGCCCCCACACCCCCACGAACTTTTTGAAAAAAGTTCGACAAAAACTATGTAAAATCGCGCATTCGCGCGATTTTATTTCAGGACAAGTCTGTTGGGGGAGGGGTGGTGTTTCGGGCGCATCGCGACACGTCGCGGGCAATGTCGAGGAAAACCATTACAAGCGCGGTTGTCAGAAATGTTAGGTGTTTAGTCCCATGTTATAATGGTGCAAATGAATTGCCAAAGGAGAACAAAAAACTATGGGACAAATATTACACGGATGCGCCAAAACGACAGAGGCAACCCGCAGAGCAATACAAA
>WQVC01000047.1 GCA_009781765.1 Defluviitaleaceae bacterium
AACGACTAAAAACTTTGAAGGGGATGACACCTTATCAATTCATTGTCAAATCTTGGGGCGATAATCCCGACGTTTTTTTAGATGAACCGTGCCACCTCAATCTGGGACTTTACACCTAATCAAGAGTTTAAATGCGACAAATGAGGTCAAGTTAAGCGACGGTGTAAACTTCCTTGCGTCTGCGCAGAAGCCTGTACCTGCTCCGGCAAAGTCCTCCAAACCCGACGTATCGGACGTATTTGCAAAATACAGGCGCAAATCGTGATGTGCTTGGAGTGCGGAGAAAAGTGCGCTCATTTGGATAAATCGAACGGCATTTGCAAACAGTGGTTTCGGTGTAAGCTCGCGTTTGCAGTAAAGGAGATGCCCGACGGTGCGTTGCAAAAGGTTTATATGAGGTGTTCCGAATGCCTTGCTGTTGAGGATGATACGTTATTCAAGGGGATGTTGCGAAAGGTGAGGTTTGTATTCGCGCTGTGAAGCCGATAATTTTCAACACGGAAATGGGGTGAGCAGATGCTTTGCATCGGCGAAGAAGCAAGCTACTTGGAAGAAGCGGATGGCGCAGATTACGAGGAAGAAAAACATTTAAACGAAAAACGCGGCGTTCCCGATTATTTCACAGACACGCGCAAGCCGCACAAGGGCAATAAATACCGCTGTACACGTTGCGGGCAATACAAACCCAAAAGTGACTTTTATAAAGATAAGCGCGTCCCCTGTGGAATCAGAAATAAATGTAAAGCATGTTATCACAAAAAATAAAAAACCACCCTCCCGAAAGAAGATGGCAAAGTAACGCCTCGACACCGTTATTTTACCAAACCTACCACAAAATGCAAGTGGGATTTCGGGAGGGATTTGTCATGTCTAAAGCAAAAAAAGCAACAGGATTCAAATTAACCGACGAAATGATGGAAGTTATATCAAACTTCGCTATCGACAAGTACAAAAAAACCGAAGAAGAATCCGTAAAAGCTCGTTACGATAAGCGACTGGCAAATACAAAGTTATTGCTGAAAAATTATCGCGCATTAACAGACCACGGCGAGAGCGCGGTCTGCTCCTCCGACCACGACGATGAAGATTACGGCTTGGTGGATATGCTCGAATTTTTAAGCGGCAGCGCGAGCGACGGTTTAAAAATTGAAAGCATCCGCCGAAGCGCGGAGCGCACTCGCATTATTATTGACCATATCGACACGATGATTGATTTGTACAAAAACTACTGCGACCGCTCTTCTCGCCCGGAGGATTCCCGGCGGTATCGAGTAGTGTATTGGCTCTACCTTGACCCCGAACCGAAAACCGCCGACGAACTTGCAGAAGAAGAACACACCGACAGACGAACCATTTTCCGAGATGTCAACGCGGCAGCTGAGCGGCTGACCGCCCTGATATTCGGCATTGACGGGCTTTCTCGCTTGGCAAAATAGCCATGTCACAAACGTGTCATTTACATGTCACTATGCAGGTGTTAAAGTGGCAGGGTGAAAAATTAACGAACTGACCCCCATAACCCGCGCCTTTATAGTTGCGGGTTTTATATTTCCTCTCGAAGGCGGCGCAGACCCTACCACTGCGCTGCCTTTCTTCCTTAAAAGGAGTATGTTATGACAGATAGGAACGTAAGCACTACGGAACGTCTGGAACGAGTATCCATCGAAAAACTGATTCCCTATGCGCGAAACGCCCGTACCCACAGCGATGAGCAAATTTTACAGCTCCGAGCAACTCAAACGCGAATCCCGCCTGATGGAACTCGACCCAAAATATTGTGATGTTATTGTCCGGCGATTTATTGAACTTGTCGGTAACGACGACGGCGTTTTTCTTCTGCGCAACGGGGAAAAAATCCATTACGCTGATATGTAGGATTACCCTCGGCTCTCTCTTCGGAGATTTCGGAGGTTTTCCGCTCGGCGGCTTGCCTCACGGCAATTGACTGCATACTAAAAAGTTAGTAAAATAGCCGCAGTGAGGAGGCGACCTTATGACCGCTACTATCCGACAAGCACTTGACTTGCTTCAAGGATTTTCCGAAAAAGAGCAAAAATTTGCACTTAATGTTTTGATGCAAATACCTGAGCGGAACATAGACGAAAACAGTTATGTTTGCGATTATGGCTATGTGCATGGAGTGCCTAACGCCGAAACCATTGCGGCTATTGAGGAAACAGAAGAAATGATTAAAAAAATAGAAACCGGTGAACATGTGCCGAGGTACAGTTCTTTTGCCGAACTTCTGGCAGAAGTTGATGCAGAAATTGAGGCTGAGAACAATGCAAAAGTCGCTGTATAAGGTCGAGCAATCCAATCAGTTTAAGCGTGAATTAAAAATCATAAGAAGACGCGGCTATGACGTTTCGGCACTCAATGAGGTTGTTAATGAGCTTGCGGATGGAAAGCCTTTATCTCCAAAATACAAAGACCACGCGCTAAAGGGCAATTGGAAAGGTTATCGCGAGTGCCATATAACACCCGATTGGCTCTTGATTTATAAAATCGAAGCCAATGTACTTATACTCACTTTGCAACGAACAGGTACGCATTCGGATTTATTTTGAGTTCGTCCTTGCAGGGTATGTAAAAGCAGAAGCATCTGTAGCTATAAATAATATTCAGCCCGTGACCGAGTCGGTTCGCGGGTTTTTTATTTTCAGAGAACATTAAAAACCAAGACGAAATCGTGAATTGCCCCTCGGGGCTTTTTTCGTGCAGCACATCAAAGGTGGTGAGGGTTATGCCAAGACCACGAAGCCCCGAAAGGGATGAAGCATATGTCATTTTTGAAAAACATAACGGCAAAATTGAAAATCGCCGTATTGCCGAGCAGATAGGAAAAGACGAGCGATTTATTGCCAAGTGGAAGCACGAGGACGATTGGCTCGATAAACTTAAAAAAAACAAAGGTGTACACCATTCGCCGAAAAGTGTACACCAAACCGCCGAAAGGTGTACACCAAACGACGCCGCAAAAAAGCCTACAAATAATTCTCCGAAGAAAAAGACGCCCCATCCACCGCGCTCGCGCCCGGATGGTGAAAATCCGGAAACAACACGCCATCCACAAGCGCGGCCCGGCAATAAAAACGCTGTGGGTAATGACGGAGGCGCACCGACGGGAAACAAGAATGCCGTCCGTACCGGGGAATATGAAACCATTCTGTACGGCAACCTCACGGATGAGGAGCGCGAACTGCTTTCCGCTCCGTTAGATGTTGTGGCGGAACTGGAGAACAGTCTCCTCTTTGAGCGCGTTCGGATTCGTCGAATGAATAAGCGCGTCATGGCGGCTGAAAACGCCCCCGGCGGCATGGTAATCGACAACGTGGTGAAAGTGCAAGGGGCGACCGTCGGAAGAACACCTATCGGAACTCAAACAACCGCCGATGCCGCAGTCAATCGCGCAGACCGACTTGAAAACTCGTTAACCCGCGTAATCACAGGCGTACGCAAAGGATTGTCCGAGCTTCACAGAATGAAGTCTGCCTCCGCAGATACCGCGATTGCGGACGACTGGATGGGAGGCTTCGACGATGACGAGGCGTGAAAAGTTCAGTGCGAAGCGTCGCATATGGCGCACCGACCCGGTGTTGTTCGCGCAAGAGGTCTGTAATTTCCAACCGGACGAGTGGCAAAAGAATGTGCTTCGTGATATTGCCGCCCACCCCCGCGTTAGTGTTCGCTCCGGGCAGGGCGTCGGAAAAACAAGCGTTGAAGCCGTGGTGTTACTGTGGTTTCTCGCATGTTTTAAAAATTCTCGCGTAGTAGCAACCGCGCCGACCCTCCAACAACTCCGCGACGTGCTTTGGGCAGAGGTATCGAAATGGCAATCCAAAAGTCCTCTGCTTAAACGCATATTAAAATGGACAAAAACGCGGGTAAGTGTTGTCACCCAAGAGGAGCGATGGTTTGCTGTAGCGCGTACCGCAACCAAGCCGGAAAATATGCAGGGTTTTCACGAGGATTACATGCTGTTCATCGTTGACGAGGCCTCCGGCGTTGCGGATGCAATCATGGAAGCAATCCAAGGTACACTCTCCGGCGAAAACAACAAACTCGCTATGTTCGGCAACCCGACAAAAACCTCCGGCACTTTTTATAACAGTTTTCACGCCGACCGTGCGCGGTATCGTTGCCATAAAGTGTCATCTTTGGACAGTCCGCGTACAAATAAAGAAAATATCGACTTCCTTATCGCCAAGTACGGCGAAGAATCAAACGTCGTGCGCGTTCGTGTTTTCGGGGAGTTTCCCGTCGCCGATGAGGATTCTTTCATTCCCTTGCAAATGGCGGAACGCGCCGTAAATGTCGAGCGTGACACCGCCGGAAGCATCACCTTCGGCGTGGACGTTGCTCGCTACGGCGACGATAAAACGATTATCGCCGTCAAAGAGGGGAACGCCATTTCCATTCCGATTGTGCGACACGGGCAAGACCTCATGCGCACCGTGGGCGATGTCGTCCGCCTGTACCGCAGTACATTGGCGGCGCGACCCGATTACACCGGAAAAATCGTTGTAAATATTGACGACACAGGACTCGGCGGCGGCGTTACCGACCGGCTCGAAGAAGTTAAGCGCGAGGAAAATTTGCGCCGCATGGTAATCAACGCCATAAACTTCGGCGGAGCAGTTGACGACAAAGGTGCAGGGGAAAATTACGTAAACATGGGTACGTGGCTGTGGGCGAAGCTCCGCGACGGCCTGCAAAAGGGAGAGTCAGCTTTTCCGAACGATACGGAACTTATCGCGCAGTTATCCACGCGGAAATATTCCTTGAACAGCAAGGGCAAAATTGTCCTCGAAAGTAAAAAAGATATGAAAAAGCGCGGCATACCTTCACCGGATAAAGGTGATGCAGTCGCGTTGGCATATTGTATCGAATCAAATAACGCATTCTCGTGGGCGAGGTGATTTCGTTGGAGTATGAAGTTCAAGCATCAACAAT
This sequence comes from Defluviitaleaceae bacterium, assembly GCA_009781765.1. Taxonomy (GTDB): domain Bacteria; phylum Bacillota; class Clostridia; order Lachnospirales; family WQUN01; genus WQVC01. The sequence goes on from WQVC01000047.1 coordinate 4,954, forward strand.
ACCGATGGTTATAGACGATATGACCCTCGCCGTCGAATATGAAACCAACGGCATTTTTTCACGCGGAATAGATGCTCTGCCTGACGATGCCTTGCGCCATGGATACGATTTAGGAATTGCCGACGATAAAATAAAAATATTTATCACGACACGGCTTGAAAAACTCGAAGCAGACAATGTCTTGACTGAAGCAGGAAAAAGCTCAAGGCTTTTCGGCGGTGCAGTTGTTGTGATGTTTGTTGACGATGGGAGAAGCCTTGAAGAGCCGCTTGATATTCAAAATGCCCACAAAATCGTCGATTTGCGCATGTACGACCGCACACAGGCAATCCCCGACTATTCCGCTGCATACCGATTTGACCCCGAAAACCCGAGCCGTACAGGAAAGCCGAAACACTACGATATTACTATCGAAACAGGCGGTAATTTCAAAGTGCATTACTCGCGATGCTTGATTTTCACGAACGGAAAAATCGTTTCGCAATCTGTGTATCAGCAATATCGCTTCTGGGGAATCCCCGAAATGTACCGCGTGCAAAGACCGCTGAAAAATTATCTTATTGCGCAAAATGCAACACCGAAAATGGTAGAGCGTTCGAGCATACCTATTTATAAAACGAGCTTGAAAAAAGTGCTGTCTGCCGACCGTGAGGGAGTTTTACGTCGGGCGGTGAGAATGCTTTCTCGGCTACTGCGGTTTGACCGCGTTGTTGCAATTGACAATGACACAGAGGATTTCACCTACGCAAATGCATCTTTCAGCGGTGTGCAGGAAGCAATACGCGCCGCGCAGTCCGATTTGGCGGCGGTGTGGAAAATCCCGCAGACAAAACTCTTCGGAAGTTCCCCCGGCGGTATGCAAGCCACCGGGGAAAGCGATACCGAAAATTGGCACAGCGAAGTCGAAGCGTTTCAGGCACAACATCTGAAAAATCCGATTCTTACCCTTGTGGACTTAATAATCCGCGAGGGTATTTTTTCGGGAAAATTGCACGAAGCTCCGGAGATTGATTTCAAGTTTAATCCGCTGAAAGTATTAAGCGCGTTGGAGCAGGCGAACCTCGATAAAACTAACGCCGATACTGCAAAAATCAAAGCAGATACAGCTGAAAAATACTGTGACATGGGCGCGTTGGACGGGCAGGAAATCCGAAAGGGACTTGCCGAAGACAGCGAGTATTCAATTGAGGATTTGCTTGATAACGAAAGAGTGACCGACGGGATGCCGAATTTGCAAAAGCTGATGCGGGAGGATTGCGGAATCTCAACGCCTTACCTCAACCGCCTCAAAGAACCCAGTGGTGTGGGCGTAATAATCATAAGCACAAACGGCAAAACCGTCCTGTGCGGAATCCGCAAAGACAACGGAAAAATCGGAGGCGCGGGCGGTTGGATTGAACCGGGCGAAACCCCGAGGCAAGCCGCAATCCGCGAAACGCAAGAAGAATTTGGCATAACACCTGAAAATTTAAATTACTTGGGGAAATATCCCACAAGCGGACACTATTCATATGTTTTCAGTTGCACCAAGTACAGCGGCAAGCCTTCGGAGTCGAACGAAATGACAAAAATTATGTGGCTGTCGCCGGATAAAATCGCGCAGGGCAGCACAATTGGGCGGGTAGTGTTCGAGCCGTTTCAAAAATCAATGCAATTTATCGAAAGCGGGTGATGTTTTGGGAGTAAGAACCGACAGTGTGAAATTCGACAGCGTAATCACGACCGAAGGCTTCGCACGCGACGAGTGTATTTTAACGCGGTGCGGGGTTTTCACTTACCACGAGGATGACGGAACGGTAATCCGTGAGGTGCGATTGCCCGAGCATGTTTTTGCCGCCGAAAGTCTTGAAAGTTATGAGGGGAAGGACATTATCTTAACCCACGTCACCGACAAGGCGGGACTGGTAGACAGCGAGAATTTTCGTGATTTCACAATTGGCAATATTATTTCCGCACAACGCGACGGTGAGAATGTCCGCGGCAAACTGTTAATAAAAGACGTAGAAGCATTGAAGAACAATCCGCATTTGCGCGAACTCTCTCTTGCGTACACCCGAGATTTAATCCGCGAAAGCGGCACTTATAACGGTGAGCAATACGACTGTATTCAGTCAAATATAAAAATCAACAACCTCGCAGTAGTCAGCGAGGCAAGAGCGGGCGAAAATGCCCGCTTAAATTTAGACGAGGAGGATAAGAAATTGGACACTGAAAAAATCGCAACAGTAATCGAAGAGGCCGATGTCAAAAATGACGCCGGCGACGTTTACGGCAAAATCGAAGCCTTGAAGGCAAAGTATGCCGAGGGCGGCGAAGAAGTGGACGTTAAGGCAGTTTGCGAATTGCTTGATGTCCTTGGGGACATCGTTGGAGAGAAGCCCGACAGGAAAGACACAGAGCTTGATGAGGCTGCGGAAAACCCCGAAAAGGAAAAGGTCAAGGAGGCTTTTGTCAAAGTGGTTGAGTATGCCGAAAAATTGGCGGAAAAATATTACGCTGCCGAAAAAACTTCCGCATTTGACGAAGGGGTTGCGAGTGAACCCGGTGAAGAAGTATCCGTAAGACTCGACAGCGTGGATGCGAGGCTTGATGAATTGCTCAGCGTTCGTGAAGCCGCAAGTAAAATCGGTTTGGACGTAAAAGGCATGGATATGGCTGCCGCGAAAACGGCAATCGTCAAAGCCATGAACAAAGACGTTCGCCTCGACGGGCTGCACCTTGACACCATGTATCGCTTGTCCGTTGAGAAAATCAACGCACGTAAGCCGATTTCCGGGCAGTACGACGGAATGATGCGTACGGATGGCGTAAAACCTGTGACATCTACGGCAAAAACAGTGCAGGAAAATTACGAAAATCGGTTCTATAACCGTAAGAACGGAGGAGAATCATAATGCCGGTACAGTCCACAGTAAGGTCTATGATGCGAAGCGGTTCGGCAGGCTCGCATGTCACCGCATGGAGCGCGGGAATTGCGCCCGTAAATACAAGGGCAATCGAAATGCCCGCACCTGCTTTGGGAATTTCAGACATTTTTGGGCGTGCGTCGATTCGCGGCGCGATTCCCGGTGAAACGGTGGCTATTCCGACAGCCACATTCGCAATTGCAAACTTCGAAGGCGTTGTTATGAACAGCTTTCTCGGTGAAAGCGATATGAGCGGCGGCTACAATATCGGCGACCGTTCCGTAATCGGCGTTTGCCGTCACGGTGACGTTTTTGTGCAAGTCCCTGAAAGCGCAACCCCCGCATACGGCGACAGCGTTCATATTTTGTTCGCGGGTGAGAATGCGGGTAAGTTTTCCACAGATGGCGGTGTAACACTGCAAGGCGCAATGTTTATCGGCGCGAAAAATGACGAGGGCATTGCCCCGATAGAAATGAGGAGGGGTTAAGCCATGGACTACGAAGCCTTTGTAAAAAACTTCAAACCCGACCCTATGCGTCTTGCGGCGGTTCGCGGCTCTCTTGAGCGTGCAGGGATTGATTCAATCGGCGATGTCCGTCTTGATTCTGCGGAGTCAAATACGGCAATTTATCACTTCTTGCGCGACCTTGAGTTTGTAAAAGCGCAAGTGCTCGAAGTTAAATACCCTGACCTCACGGCAATGGATATTTTTCCGGTTGACCGCACGACGCCCGAAGGTGCTGAAGAAGCAACATACGAAGTTGTTGACTTTATCGGCGGCGCAAAAATCCAAGCGAACCACGCGAATGACATTGAGGAAGCTGATTTCACGATGAAGCCGATTACGGCACGAATCAAACAAGTCGAAAATTTCTATCAATACAGCTTCCGTGATATTCGCGCTGCGCAATTCGCAAACAGACCGTTGCAAACGCTTAAAGCACGTGCGAGTCAACGCAGAATAGAGGAGCAGCTGAACCGCTTGGCATGGGTCGGCGATGCCGCGTTCAATATTTTGGGGATACTTTCCGTCAATAACGGTGTTACCCGTTCTCCGCTTGCGGACACAATGGCAAATCTCACGCCCGAAGCGTTGAACGATGCAATTACTGCGCAGGCAAGCGCGATGAATCGCACAAGTCGCGGTATTTTCAGCCCCGACACGTTGGCATTACCGCCCGGTCAATACGACCGCCTGTTCGATGCTCGATTTACGCAATCGACTGACTTGTCGCCCGGCCAATGGATTTTGAAAAACAACCGCCACATCAAGCGAATTGTACAGGCTCCGGAGCTTATGGGCGACAGCGGAATGAATCCTTCGGGTGCAGACGTTGCGGTGTTATTTCAATACAACAAAGAATTTATGTCCGTTGAAGTGCCGATGCCGCCGACCATGCGTGCGCCGTTTCCGACCCTTACCGGATTCCAAGTTCTTAACGAAGCCCGCAGCGGTGGTGCATTCATAAAGCAACCGCTTTCGATGCGGATTCTTACGAATATTTAATCAGAGGTGCAAAATGACAGTAAAAAACACTTATAAATACCCGATTCAATTCGGTGACGTACATTTGGAAATCGGCGGAATCGGGACGCTGAAGCCCCCGTTTTCCGAAAATCACAAATATGTTGAAAAATGCATTGCGAACGGATGGCTTACACTCGTTGACGCAGACAACGAGGACGAAACCGGTGATGCATTGAAGCCTGTTGAATCAATGAACCTTGAAGAACTGCGCGAAGAACTCGTTGGCGCAAACGTTACATTCAGCAATAAAGCGAAAGAGCCGCGTTTGCGTGAAATGGTTTTGGAGCTTCGCGAAAAAGGCGACTGTGCAAACAATCCCGACGACGACGCAGACAACGAGGACGAAACCGGTGATGCATTGAAGCCTGTTGAATGATTTTTGAACACAGCGCGGCAGAAATGCTGCGTTGGATTGAGAAATTATCAGGGAGGAGCGTGCGGAAATATGAAAAAAATAAAATCACGTAAATCCGAACCCCATCCGGCGTCAAAATATTTTCGCATTCTCGCAACTGAGTTTCACGAAATTCCGAACGAGGAAGTGAATATATGGATTCAAATGACCGAGCCGCTCGTTGCTCCTAAATATTTCAGAGGTATGTATTCGCAAGCATTGGCACTGTTGACAGCACACCGTTTGAAAATGAAAAAATCGGCACACGACGAATCTGACGACATTTTTCCCGTAAGCAAAATATCCGAGGATGGGGGAAGTACGGCGTTTGCGATAAATCAAGCCAATGCTACAGATGACGAGCTGTATTTGACTTGGTACGGCAAGCAGTATGTGGCTATTCGGGATAGAATGTTTGCGGGGGCGATTGTGTGAATACGGTTTTGAAATTGTGCAATAAATTAGGCATATCCGCTCCGAATTTGGAGCGGTTTTTTAACGTCGTTCGCCTTGACGAACAGTGGGTCACAATGAATGGCGCACGGGTTTTAATCAGTGACGACGGAGAGATTAAGTCAGGGCTTGATGGGAAGCATAACGGCGAAAATATCACAAATATAGCCCGAAACAGCTTGACGACAGAAGAAGGCTTTGGTAAAATCATCACCCCGACGAAAGAAATTTCGAAAGTGTATGATTCAGAGTCGGGAATGCGCTTAGATGTTGTCGCCGACGAACCTGTTACCAATAAGTATACAATGGCGGGAACTTCCGGAAAAAAGCCGGTACGGCAAGCAGACAGACTTTCATGCGAATATGGCGGCGACGCAGACAAATGGACGAAGCAAACGCAAGATATGACCGTAAGCATTAACGGCGTGAACAAGCGGGCAGAAATTCACTCGTTTTACAATCCGAGCGTCGGGTATGTTGAGCAAAAAATAAGCCGATGGAGATAGGAGAAAGGTGGTGCGCTTATGAAAGTGATGTTTAATGCGGACAAATGTCCCGGAAACTACAAGTGTCGCGCCTTAACACCCGGCAAGGTATATGAGGTTGAGGATGTGTTTGACGATTACCCTAATTGGTGTGGCGAAGGGGCAATAACTGCATATTTACTTGCCAAAGACGACCACGAAGAACAAGTCCCGTACGATGCACAAATATTCGATATTGCAAGCCTTGCGACCGCCTGAATGGCGGTTTTTTAGTGAAGTGAACGAGGTGGCCATGAACTTTTACAACGTCAATTCGTGTAATTATCGCAAACTGCAATCTTGTTTTCATGGGCATGAAGAAATTGAGAGCCGGTACGAGCCTCAATTTCCGCTGTCTGCCGAGCGAGAGTACAAACGGCTTGCTCGGGATTTACAGCAGGACTTCAATAACTTTATTGAGCCGTACATCATAGCTTCCGTGGTTGCTGTACATGCGCTGCAACCGACCCCCGATGCTCCGCAGTATTCGCCTCCGGTATATCTCGGACGACGAATAAACACCATTACATCACAACTCACTCGACACACAATTCGACAATGGGAAAAAAGTGTAAAAAAGACGTTGGGTTTCGATATTAACCGAGATTATTACAACGGCATGGTTTCCATGCGAATGCAAGACTGGGCGCGTGAACAACGCGAACAAATTTTGAGCCGCATCGAAGAAAAAATATCTGATATCGTTAGAATTTTAACAGTCGAATCCAAAGGCATAACTGAAACAGTTACTTCCGCCGTCGAGAAATCACAGCAGGTACAAACGAGCATTTCGCAACTCGCGCTTACGAACATCGGAGCGGTTTATGCCGCATGTACAAAGCAATTCAACCTTGATGCGGGAAATTCAAAATACAGGTGGAAAATTCGCCCCTCTGCGTCAAAAACTGGAACGCGTTTCGACCACGCATTGCTTGCCGACGGTATTTTTTACTACAACGACCCGCCTGTGGTAAATCAGTCATCCGGTAAAACTGCAAACCCGGGCGAAGATTATAATTGCCATTGTATCGACAAATGGTTATTTCAGAATCCGTTTCTTGCCGGAGGTCTTTTAGCGGGTGCAGCATTGGGATATTTAACTGCCCGGTAATTAAATACGAGGAAGTGAGCCGCGAAAGCGGTTATTTTTTTACTCTGAATTAAGGAAGGTGACAAAATGGCGAACACCCCGAGAGTTTCACCCCCGCAACGCTTACCCGCTGTATATCACGATATACAGAGCGTTGAAAGTATCACGCCGTTTATACCTGCACGCGGGCGCGTTATCGCGATGTTCCCGCAAGACTGGTACAACGAGGATGAGTTGCAAGAAATCCACGCCCGCGAATGGCTCGAAAACCCGGTGGACGCGCTGCGAAAAACGGGTATGACGTCCACGCCGGATTCATTTCCTGCAAACATCGGCATGAACGCAATGATGAGCGGCGGAACGGCAGACGGCGCAAGTAACGGAGCGGCACTCGGCATTATTTTTCCGCAAAATACCGGCGGAACAAAATCCGGTGCTGTTATGGCGGAGGGCGATTCCGTCGTCGAATTTCAGGCGAACAAAAACGGAATCACCGGCAATCGCATCAGTTGGAGCATTCTTTCTCACGGTGATGCATTTGAATGCATCGAATTTTTCAACGGCACGATATTGAGTACGCAACGATGCGAGGGGTTGCACGAACTTCAAAACGGTGCAATGTCAACCGTAAAGTTCACACTGCCCGACGGTTATGACCCCGACGCAGACGGCGCGATAATGATACCGATACCGCTCGGGCAAATTACTCTTTCCGGCGGCACAAGCGGAACAGTTCCCGAGTATTCGGGGCGTCAGAGTGCATTCCAAGCGGCGGCGGCAGCATACGAACACTGGGATGTAATTGCGTTTTCAATCGCCCCGGATGATTCCAATTATACGACCGCGACAAACAGTCACAAGGCATGGCTCGACCAACTCAACAACGACCCGCCGCAACGCGCACGAAAATCATTTATATTCCGTCCTTCGGGAGCAAGTTCCGATAATTCAAGCGTTTACAACGTAAACGACCGCTACCGATTCGACGGCGAATTATTAACACCTGAGCAGGTTGTTCTGCATATGGCGGGATTAAGCGCGGGCGCGGCCGGCAATGCGGATTTGACGGCATCGTTCCTTCGGCGAGTAACGGACTTGCAACCCCTTCCCGGTCAAAAAACGCGCCGAACCGCACGAGAACGCGAAGAGGCGATTAACACCGGCTTTATGATTTTGAATCAAGCCGACGACGGCGGCATTTACATTGTGCGCGAAATCAACTCTTTTGTTCGCACACGCCGCAAAAAAACAATTCAATGGACGGACGGCAAAACCGGCAGAGTTCGCGACTTGTGGATGCAAGCGGTCAACCATACGTTTTTGCGCTATTACCAAGGCGACGTGGACGACACCGAGGAAGAACGCGAAAACTTCCGCATCGCGCTTTATAATCTTGCCGCAGTATTCGAATCGCAACGAATGTTGCGCGGGAACGATATTTCGCGAATCCGCGTGGAATCGGCAGGGTTTAAAGCGTGGCGGTCGAGTTATATCCCGTTCGATATTCCCATGACGATTGATACACTCGACATGATTACGCGGATTTCATTTTAGGAGGCTGAGTTATGGCAGATTACACGAAAAATCCGTTCGCGTTAACGGTTCAGGACAACGACATTCGCGAAAGCGAGGCTCTGTATACAGAAATTTTCCCCGACGCGCCTCCGCGTGTTTTGGGCGAGCATTTTTCATTCGCTCCGACCGAACAAACGACAACCCGCACAGTCAATATCGGCGGTCAAACAGGTCGGTCGCACGTTAAAGTGGTTGCAAGCGGTACGCAAATTGTTTTGACATTTCAAAAAGGCGCGGAAGCCTCTATTTGGAAGCGTCGTTGGTTTGAGCAAAAAAAGGGAAATCGCTTGCCGAGGTTTTCTCTCAAAGAAGAAGTCAGCGACATTGAAAGTCCCGCAATCGGAAAAGAGGTTACACTTTACGAACAATGCACCATAATCGGATTCAGCGATGCGACTTCAAGCGGCAGCGGAACAGGCACGATGCATTCGAGCATTACGATTCACGCCCGCGAAACCACGCTTGTTGAAGGATTTCAAGAAATACAGGGGGTAGTGTAAAATGACAGATTTAATCAAACGCTTTCGCGCAAATGCGCCACGCCGCGAGCAGCAAAAAAAGGTCAACATCGAAGGCGTGGAGCTTACGATTGCTCCCATGTCGTACATCGACCGCATGAGAATTTCAAATACGCTCAAGCGAGAATCCGACGGAAGCGTTATCGTTCGCGGCGATGAGGCCGCACGGGAAAATCTCTGTATCGCGGCAACATATGCTCTCGAATTTAAGCTCGTGAAACCCGAAACCCTCAACGAGTTGGGATGCGACAGCACAGAGCAGTTTGTCGAAGGTACGCTTTCGCACGTCGGCATCGGGCAATTGTTCAGTGAAATTTTGGATTTCACTCTTGAAACACAAAAAGAACACGACGACGCAATGAGCGAAGCCGCAGACACAGCGTCGGACTGATTTTCGGGCGTAAAGAAAACGGCGACTTGTCTTGCCCCGAGTATTTTTGGGGCGGACAATGGGTTCGGCGAAGTAATTACGCCCGTACATTTGATGAGTGGTTTTCACTCACGCCGGAAAAGCAGGGTGAGTTAATCGCCCTGCTGAGTTCTGATTTGAAGCACGATTTAGAACAGCGTAAAAAAATCGAAGCATTGGAAGCAGAACGCAATAAAGAAGGGCGGTAAAATCCGCCTGTACAAGCGAACGCCTTTAAGAACCGTGAAGGTGTTCGCTATACATAATATACTTTGACGCACGTGTTATTACGTGTTACAATGTGTTTGCGAGGTGAGCGAATGACCGCAAAAGAGTTTAAGCGAAAGATTAAAGCTGTCGGTTGGAAAATCACACAAGGCAGTCGGCACGAATTGGCAACTCACCCCGATAAGCCCGGAGTGCAAATTCCAATCCACAGGCACACGGGCGACATTCCCACCGGAACGCTGAACAAAATGCTGAAAGACGCAGGACTCAAATAGGAAGAGGTGTTCAACATGAAATATGTATATCCTGCCATACTTTATTCGGACGACGGCAAAACAGGCGTAACCGTGCCGGATTTGCCCGGTTGTCACACATACGGCGACAATGTTGCGGACGCGCTGTTTATGGCAAAAGACGCGATAGAGATGTGGCTCTGGAATGCTGAAAATGAAAATATAACAATTCCTCCCGCATCCGAAAGTTTGACGGTCGAAGTCGGCGAAACCGTAAATCTTGTGGCGGCCGACACAGATGAGTACCGCAAAGCAAACGACACAAGGGCAGTAAAGAAAACATTATCAATCCCTTCATGGCTCAACCACCAAGCGGAAAAGGCAAATGCGCCGTTTTCGCAAATTCTTCAACAGGGATTAAAAGAATATTTGCAAGCATCCAATTAGCCACCCTTCGGGTGGTTTTTTCGTGCAATAGGGAGGTTGACTGTTTTGCCGGCATTAAAAAACACGATACAACTTGACGACCAAATGTCCAAAACTTTAGACGCGATAAAAGAAAGCGCATTAAAAGCAATCGAGGCGATGGGCGGCTTCCCCGAGGCCTTAAATGAAACGCATGATTATGTGGCTCTCATAACCGAAAAATCCGGCACTTTCAAAGATTCCTTCGGGGTTGCATTTGATGATATTGTCCAAAACAACGATAAAATGCTCGAATCCATGGGATATACGAAAGAATCCATTGCCGAAATGACGGAAGTAATGCACGAAAAAATCAAGGCAATTGAGGCGACAGGGGAAGCAATCGAAGGAGTCGGCAATAAAGCGAGTGCGTCGTCGCGCGGAATAAACCAGATGGCGGGTTCGGCGGCTCGATTACTCGGCTCACTTGGCGTAATCCCCAAAAGTGTCGCATCCGGCACAATGGCCGTAACGCAGCTCAACAGGAGTATGCAGTCAACAATTCCGACAGCGGCGAAATTAACCGCGATGCTCGGCCCGATAACGCTGATTGCGACTGCCGTTATGGCGATTGTTAATACAGTAAAAATGTTGGCATTGGAATCTGATAAAACGGCATTGCCTTCGTTTGATGCTCTGATTGGGCGCGCAGAAAGGCTTCACGACAAGTCGGAAGATTTGTCATATGGGTTGCAGGAAAATATAGATTTAATGATTGAACTCGGAAGACTCGGCGCAAGCGACGAACTCATACGAAGATTCGAACGAGAGAATGAAATTCTCAGACAAAATTCTGAGCTGCACAGGCATATGGCGCGAACAATGGAAGACGTTGCCGCTGCGGCTGCTATGGAGTCAATAACCGGACGGGGCGATTTGAACACAACAAACGCTTTGCTCGCGGGCGGCGGCGCGGCACTCACGGCATCGTTGACCGGCGGCTTGGCAATCATCCCGATGATTGGCGCGGCATTGTATGACACTGTATTCGGCGAGCAATATTTGTTGAATTTTATTCTTGACCCGTCGGATTACGACATCGCACGAGAAAAAATGGAGCGAATGGCGTCCGGGGAAGAGCTTTCCGCCGGCGAGAACGAAGCACTTATGGGCATACTCGGAGGATTTTCAGAGTATGCCGACATGCTCAGGGACAGATTAGACCCTGCGCATCAGGCAATGGCGGCGCAACTTGACGCGCTGATTTCAGATTACAACAAATTGGGGCGGGCGGCAGAGTCTGCATATAATGAAATGCATTCGGAGGCAATCGCGGCGATAAATGCGATAGAGCGCGAAAGGCAACGACTGATTGATTTGATTGAGCGTGAGGCTCGCGCCGAAGAACACCGTGCCGCCGTGACCGAGGACGTACACCGGCACATACTTAGCTCATACCGCGACACTTACGCGGCCGCCGAATCCCTGCGAAGCGCACACGACGCGCTTTCACACGCACTTGCCGGCACATCCGGCGAATATATGTCGCAATTGGATATTTTCAATAAAGTAATGAACCTTTCGCCGCATTATTTGTCCTTTCTTATGGATGAATACGGGGTGCTTGTTGATGTCGAAGATGCTGTATACCGCGTTACGCAAGCGCAAATCGAACTCATGGGCGCACGGCAAGCAAACGCCGTTTTGGAAGCAGCGGAGCAATGGATGGCGGAGGGAAATGCTTTAAGCGGCTACCGAGCGCACGTTATCGACGCAACACAGGGAATTTGGGGAATGGTAGAGGCTCGTATGGCAAATCTTCGTATAATGGAGCAGGAGAGGCTCGTTTCCGAGGGGGAGGGGATGGCGTTTTCGGCGGCGCGATACATGGCGGACGTAAACCTTCGGGAATCCGGGGTTTTTGGGCAAATCGATGCAATTCGAACCATGACCGAAAATGCGCAAGCCGGGGCGCGTGAGCGCGGAGTTTTCCGTTCCGACGGCGCAATGCTTGTTGCGGACGTAACCGCGCACGACATCATGGGCGAATTTGTCCGCATACGCGCAGACGTTGCCAAGCGCGATTATATGGAAGGTGCATTTCAATCGGGCAGAGGCTCTGTGGTTATCAATATGGGCGGGTTTTCATACTCGCCGAACGTCTACCCGACGGAGCTTTCCCGCGAATATCGCGCCGATATTGTGCGCGAAGGCGCGGACGAGGGCGCGAGGATTTGTGCCGAACAACTCGGAGAAATGCTTGCAGGTTTTATGGGCTGATGGTTGACATTTGCGATTCTCAAAAGTTTGCGTTGAAACCCGGCATATTTTTTGATAGCATGAATCGCAATCGTTGCGGCAAGCATAATAAAGTAATGAGCAAGGCGGGTCGGGGACAGAGTTATGGAATCAAGCAAAAATATAAACGAAAACGCTGATGTTGAGGCGCAAAAATCTACCTCGGAATCATCCGAAGTCGGAACACTTGCAAATCCGAGCGCGACCGGGGCTAACCCGGACTTGCCGGGTTTTACGCAAGAAAACCTTGATGAGCATTGGGAGAGCCACAAAAAAGAGTATCCCAACCTCACCAAGGAAGAGTACGCACAACGCGCTCTCGACTTAGCCCGTTCTCCAGCCGGCGCGACCATACTCGGCTTCAAGGGGAAAAACGGTTCTGTTGCGCGATTTGATAAAAATGCGGGCGACTTTGTTCAAGGCTTTAATACCGGAATTGCGACGATGTTCAAATTAAGAGGCGGCGAAAATCGCTTCAATAAGAAAAAGCAACGTGCGGAGGTGGATTCGTGATAAAGTGTCCTGTTTGTAGAGAATATGAATTTGAAACAGATGACAACTACGAAATTTGCAAAGTATGCAGATGGGAAAATGATGGTTTGCAGCTCGATGAACCCGACAGCAACGAAGGGGCAAATGACCTCAGCCTTAACGACTTCAAAGCAGAATGGCAAAAGCGCAACGCGCCTAAAACCCCTGCACATCAACCCGCCGCATACACGGCGCAAGCGGTATAACCCGAAAAAAATCAGTTTTCAAAGCGTCTTGCTTATGCAGGGCGTTTTTTAGTGCAACGAAGAGGTGATTTCCATGCTTGAAACCTTTCGCGATGAGTTCGCCGTTCCTGTGCAACCCGAGCCGCTTCCGACGCTCGACCTTAACTACGTCCGCGTGCAAGGCTCGCACGAAAACGAAACGCGTATTTCGGGATATGTTGACGGTGCGGAAGCGTATCGAAAAGCCGTTGAAAAAACCTTCCGCACGCCGCGACACCTCTATCCGATTTACGGCAACAATCACGGAAGCGAGTTTCACCTTCTCATCGGGAGGACGCCGGCACATGCCCGCGCACGATTATCTCAAATGGTGCATGATTGCCTTGTTGGTGACGAGCGATACATCCGTTCGCAAATTTTAAGCATCACCGAGCCTGAGTTTAAAACCCTGCTCGTTTCGGTGCGGATTACGACAACGGTGGGGATATTCGATTTAACGCATGAAATAAACTTGGCGAAATGAGGTGAAAAAAATGCACCCATCATTGATTGCTTTCAAAAATGATGTTCTCGAACGCATACAGCCGTTCCAATCCGACCGCGATTTCGCAGAGCTTGTCACGGCTTTGATTTCCGACCTCAACGACCTCTCGCCGGCGCGGCAGGATTACATGGTCGTTTTGCGCCGAATGTTCGACCGACTTAACGAGCCTCGAATTGCAAACGGTTTAGCTCCCCTCGATACGCGCCCGACTTCCGAGGCTTACGATACTCTCGCGCCGTCGGCAATGGCGATTGCAGACCTTGCAACTCTTGTTGAAATCCTGCGCGGGCAGGTTTTTGTATACACCGCAACCGGCGTAAACCTTGACAATTTAGGGCGCGATTTCAACTTTCCGCGCTTCCGGGCAACGCAAGCGCGGCGGCGCGGCGAAACCTTTAATAATCGTATGGAGCTTGCGGATTTTCCGATTGGCTCGCGCTTTCACCCTCGCGTCCTTGTTCCAAATGCAGGGACTTCCAACATTGCATTTTTAATTGAATCCACTGAAAACGGCGAAGTCATTTTCGTCTGCGAATCACCCGGCACAATCGGCAACCAATTTTTCGGCGATTTAGTCGGAAAAAACGTAAACGGCTTGGGGCGGGCGATAATCACCGACGAACTCGGCGCATGCCGGCCCGGTCAAGACAGCGAAACCGACGAACAATACCGCAGCCGATTTTTGCAATTCCTGCGCCGCAAGGCTTTTGGCGGAAATGTTGCGCAATATCAGCAGGAAATTCAGCAAATAGACGGTGTAGGTCAACTTATGATTTTTCCGTGTTGGCGCAATGCGTGGACGACAAAGGTTTCGATTGCAGATTCTCAAAACAAACCGGTCGGAAGCGATTTTATCGAAACTGTGCAAAATCTCGTTGACCCGATACCGCGCGGCGGAACGGGGTTCGGGTTTGCCCCGGTCGGTCACCGCGTTACGATTTCGACGTCCGAATACTTGGAAATAAATATAACAATCCCCGTTATCCCTGTGTTGGGCGCGACAATCGGGCAAATTTACCCCGTCGCGCGTGAAATAATCGACGGATATTTTGACGAGCTTACGCGGGGGGCGCGAGAGGCTCAGGGCGTTTTCGACCAATGGGAGCGCACGTACTTTTCAAGCGAGGGTATTGCAATCACATCGGCGACGCTTTCCGCAAATATCGAGGCGTTAAACACATTTTTTATCGCCAATCAAAACATTGTCACCGGCGATATTGCAATCGCATATCAAAACATGCGCACGCTTTTGGAATGGTTTCCGACGGAGCATGTTAAACAGTCGCATAACTTTGAAGTGTTGCTTCAATCGCAGGAAATGGGCGTGCGCTTACAACGGCACGAGTTAATCCGGAACGTGGATTTCACAGGAATTATGATTAACGGCGCAAACCATATACAGGGATTCCCGATTGAAAGCAACGAAGAGGTGCAGCGTCTGCCGAAACTCATATACCTTGAATTGATTGATATTTCCGGCGTGTAGGAGTGGTTTTATGATACGTGACAATGCGAATTTAATTTTGTACGAAAACAACCGTGAAGCCCGTGAAATTCGGACAACAACGCAGCCGGAACTAGACGCACTTGAAGCAGAGGCATTGCGTATTTTCAGCAATACTCGCGCATCACTTGCCGACATCGAAGGCATTTCGCAATGGGAAAATGCATTGGGAATCTTCCCCGACCCCAACCACGATACCTTCGATGAACGTCGCGACAGGGTTTTGGAAGTTTTGCGCACATCTCCGCCGTTCACCGAAGCGTGGATGTATATGCAGCTCGAAAACCGTTTTCCGTATGGTGAAGTGTCATTATTTTTAGTCGGTCTTACTTTGCAGCT
The DNA here is from genome assembly GCA_009781765.1 of Defluviitaleaceae bacterium. Lineage (GTDB taxonomy): Bacteria > Bacillota > Clostridia > Lachnospirales > WQUN01 > WQVC01. The sequence continues at coordinate 20,619 of WQVC01000047.1, forward strand.
TCATATGGATTTAAACGACATCAGCCTCGGCGCGATGCCCGGAATACGGCGATACATGCAGGAACTTGTCGCATGGTTTCGAACGTGGATTCCGTCGAATGTGCTGCTGATGCCCTTGCCGACGATGCGCCGGGTAATTCCGACGCGAAATTTATATATCGGCGGGCGTTTTTGGCGCGTAGTTACAAGGTCATTTTTCGTCGGAATGTCCGCCACGGACGGATTCACCGCCGGGGAATTTGATTTCCGGGAGTTTACTGCCGAAAAGTTCGACATGTTCAGGTTTACAGCTGCGGACTTTGACGGACGCGAAAGGAGTGCAACACGATAATGCAAACACCAACAGCTACACCGTTCGCCGGTCTTAATCAGTGGGACGCGCAAGACCCGCTCAGAACTTCGCAATTTAGCGAAGATAACTACTTGATTGATGAAGCGTTGCGACGCCTCAGTGAGCAAATCGCGCAACGACCCGGCGGCGGCACGGATATGCTCGACCTTCGCGGCGACCCGATTGTCGTAACAAACTTCGACGATTTCAAAGACCCGATACACACGGCGGTATCATTTGACAGAGCCGTTGTACAGGGCTTACCGCCCACAGCGATGATTGGAGTGAATAAGGGAATTTTGAGTGTTATGCAGGCGGATGAGTTTACCATCCAGACTCTGAAAATTATATCAATGTTTACGGACAGAGCAGAGGAGTGGTGGCGGACGTATCCGTTTGATGGCGGTTTTTCTCGGTGGTTTCAAAAGGATAACGTATGGCTTAGCGGACACGCCGGACCGCCCCCGGTTGCAGTTGGCGCAACACTTTTCGGCCAACATGAGCTTTTCCAAGGGATATCCGGCACGAATGGGTTCGATGTCCTTCTGGAATTTATATTGTCGCTGCCTGATGGCGAGCGACCTGCATTTGCGACCGGCTCGCCTACGTTTGGATTTGACTATATTTCCAGGGATGTTGATGTTTTTGGTGCTGTGCGTGAGATGATTATGCGAGGCATGTTAGGCACGTTGCAGTTTAACCGTGCTAACAATGTGTTTTCGTTCCGAATTTTGCCCCCAACCGGGAATTGGGAGGCGGTCGCAGGAACATTTGAGCTTGCAGCATCCGGGATGCTTGGATGCGCGTATTTTCGTGTTTTCGGCGCAGACGCCCCTATTTCATGGGAGGATGCTCTTGCGCGTCGAGCGTCCTTGACCAATGCTGTCAACGTTGAACACTTTAACCTCTCCCCAAATTTATCATTCAGGCGCGTCGGATAGGAGGGTGGCTACATGAGAATATTATCCGCAACGTGGGCAAGCCAAGACAACACCGCTGTAAGTCTCCTCGTAAGCGACTCCGGCAATTTATTTGCCTACACCGCCAACGAAACGGACAGCGAGCCGCTCAATAAATATTTATGGGATATGGCGATGGAGAACAAAGACAGTATTAAAACTCCCGATGCCTACAGGATGATTAACGGGGAAATTCCTCTGCGAGATGATTTGATGATTACCGCATGGAACGGTGAACTTGCGCCGACTGAGGGTGTCAGGCTTGAAGCGAAGAAGCAAGTTGAGCAAGAATTTAACAGGCTTATGTCGCCTCGGAATATCGCAATGGCGCGGATTGACCCGGAAAAAGCCAAAGAACTTGATTTTAACATAAAAGCACTGCTCGGCTTCGAGGCGGCTATTGACCCGGAAAACGTCGAAGCAGTTACTTCAAGCGTAAGAACCACAGCGTCGGCACGCGAAGAATCTGCTAGGGCGTGTCGACAATAATTAAATGGTATAATGTGAAAAATCAGAGAAGAGGTTTTTCCCATGAACGAATCTTGTCATCGGCATGATATATCGAATGAATTGTGGAGTTTGATTGAG
>WQVC01000048.1 GCA_009781765.1 Defluviitaleaceae bacterium
AAAGCATATAAATTGCTCCCGCTAATGAATTAGCCATACCCTTCACCTCATAAATCAGAAATTATTGGATTTCCGCCCGAAATCCAAACAATTATAGCAGTTTTTAACTCGGTACGTAAAGTATAAATGCTTGACAACGTCCCTCTCAAGCATTTATACTTTACATGAAGGGCGTGAAGAAATGGATTTGCCCGAAACGCGACAACGAAAAATTCTTCTGTTTGATTTTTACGAAAACCTGCTTACGCAGCGACAACGTGAAATTTTTGCACTGCACTATATGGACGACTGTTCGCTTGCGGAAATCGGGGCGGCGGAAGGCATTACGCCCCAAGCCGCAGCAGATATATTAAAGCGCACGGCAACACGGCTCGAACATTACGACAAGCGGCTCGGCTTGCTTGCGCGGCATGAAAATCGTTTGGCGGATGTGCAAAAAATTCGGCTTCTGCTCGAAGAACTCGATGAACCGGAGCAAAACCCCGCAATTTCACAAATACGCAATTTGCTTGAAAATTTGATATAGCAAGGGCGTGACAATATGGCATTTGAATCACTGGGCGAAAAACTGCAAAATGTGTTCAAAAAGTTGCGAGGCAAGGGCAAGCTGTCCGAAGCCGACGTAAAGGAAGCCATGCGCGAAGTTCGGCTTGCACTTTTGGAAGCCGACGTAAACTTCCGTGTGGTAAAGGCGTTTATCGCGGACGTAACGGAAAAGGCTGTCGGGCATGAAATTTTAGAGAGCCTGCACCCGGGCCAACAAGTTATAAAAATCGTTCACGAAGAACTTATTGCCCTTATGGGCAGTACGCAAAGCCAACTCACGTTTTCGTCAAAACCGCCGACGGTTTACATGATGGTCGGGTTGCAGGGCGCGGGCAAAACAACGTCAAGCGGCAAGCTCGCGGGCATTTTGCGCAAGCAGGGCAAGCGTCCGCTTCTTGTTGCCTGCGACGTGTACCGCCCGGCGGCTATCAAGCAACTGCAAATCGTCGGAAAAACGTACAATATCCCTGTTTTCGAAATGGGCGACAAAGAAAGCCCGATTGTTATCGCGGAAAAAAGTCTTGCTTATGCCGCCGAAAATAATCACGACATCGTTTTGGTTGACACCGCCGGTCGCCTGCATATTGACGAAGAACTGATGGACGAACTCGGGCAGATTCGCGCCAAGGTTCGTCCGCAGGAAATTTTGCTCGTTGTTGACGCAATGACAGGGCAGGACGCCGTAAACGTCGCGCAAACTTTTGACGAAAAACTCGGGCTTGACGGCATAATCGTTACAAAATTGGATTCCGATACGCGCGGAGGTGCGGTGCTTTCGGTCAAAAAAGTTACGGGCAAGCCTGTTAAGTATGTAGGAATGGGCGAAAAACTCGACGACATGGAGCCGTTCCACCCGGACCGTATGGCGTCGCGAATCCTCGGAATGGGCGACGTTTTAAGCCTCATCGACAAGGCGCAAGCTGCCTTCGACGAAAAACAGGCCGCCGAACTCGAAAAAAAGTTTCGCGAAAATTCTCTCGACCTCGAGGATTTCTTGCAACAGATGCAACAAATTAAAAAAATGGGCAGCATTAAAGATTTGCTCGGCATGATGCCGGGCGTAAATCAAGCCGCCCTCGCCGGCGCGAATGTTGACGAGAAAGCAATGGTTCACATGGAGGCAATTATTCAATCCATGACCCCTTCGGAACGTCGCGACCCTTCTGTTTTAAACGGTTCGCGCAAGCGTCGCATTGCCGCCGGAAGCGGGCGCACAATTCAGGAAGTTAATCGTCTGCTGAAGCAATTCGAGGAAATGCGCAAAATGATGAAAGGCTTGGCGGGCGGCATGAAGAAAAAGAAAGGTTTGTTCGGAAAATTAGGAGGGGGATTCCCCTTCTGATAAGCAGTTTTGCAAGATGTTCGGAAAACTGCACAAAAAATAAAAACACAAAAAGGAGAATTAACAATGGTAAAAATTCGTTTGAAAAGAATGGGCGCAAAGAAAGCACCGTTTTATCGTGTAGTGGTTGCAGACAGCCGCACCCCGCGCGACGGCAAAGTTTTGGCGGAAATCGGCACATACGACCCGACAAAAAAACCCTCCGAAATCCGCATCGATACCGATGCCGCAAAGGACTGGATTTCTAAAGGGGCGCAACCCACCGACACCGTTCGCGCACTTTTGAAAAAATCCGGCGTGTGAGGTGAATATGTATGAAAGAGCTTCTTGTTTTACTCGCCACAAACTTGGTGGACAATCGTGACGCGGTCAGCGTAACCGAGGAAGAGCAAAACGGCATAACAACCCTGCGCCTTAAAGTTTCGCCCGACGATATGGGCAAGGTAATCGGCAAACAAGGGCGCATCGCTCGCGCAATTCGCACCCTTGTAAAAGCCGCCGCCATAAACGAAGAAAAAAAGGTAAACGTGGAAATCGTCTGACGATTTTTTCTAGGCAATCGAAAGCAATAACATCTCAACACCAATTTCCGGGGCGATAAGCCCCGTTTTCATGCGTACATCTGTGTCGAGGCATTTTTCAAGCGCGGCAATAAGCTGCTCTTCGCTGAAGCGTTTGCCGTGCGAAAGTGCCTCCGGTATCACAAACTCCATGATTTTTAACTCCTTGGCGAGCTGCGCGCGAGGAGTTTCTTTTTGCACTTTGCACAGCAAAATTATGCGCAATTGCCGAATCATCATGGTCAAAATCATGTACGGCGATTCCTTGAGAAACAGCATATCGTTGTACAGCCGCAGCGCGTCTGCCGTGCGCCCGGCACCCATGGCTTTGGTTAAATCAAAAATTCGCGCTTCGAGGGTTGGCGTACAAATTTCGTCGATGTCCTGCGCCGATATTTCGCTCCTTTCGCCGCAAAAATGAATCAGTTTTTCCGCCTCGTTCGCGAGGTTCGCCATGTCGCTTCCGCACGTGCGCAAAAAATATTGCGCCGCCCCCGACGCAAATGATTTCCCCTTTTTCTTCACAATAACGCCCAACCACTTGGCCAAATCCGCCGGATTAAGCGGCGCGCATTCAACTGTCGCGCCCCATTTTGCCGCCGCTTTAAACGCTTTCGTGCGCTTGTCGATTTCCGATTCCGTGAAAACAAGCGTGGTATCCGGCGGAATTTTTGCAAAATATTCCGCCATTTTTTCGGATTCGTCTTTGCGGCCGGCGGCAAAAAATCCGGAATCCCGCACAAAAATCAGCCGCTTTTCCGCCGAAAACCCGACGCTTTCCGCCGCCATAATAATTTCCGCCGCATTTCCGCCGCCGAAAACAGTTTTTTCCGCCCTGCACGCCGCCTCAATTTCCGCCGCATAGTGCAAAATTAAAAATCGCTCCGCCCCGTAAAGTACATATAAATTTCGAATTTCGCCTCGCGCAAGTTCCGATTTAATTTGCATACCGACAGCCCCCTTCCACCAGCGACGCCATTGTCAAACCGCGCGTTCCGCCGGATATAACGCCCGCAAGCCCCGCCCGCGAGTAAAGTCCCGCAAGCCGCCCGTTGTAAACGTACATTCCGGTGATATTGTTGTACATTTTGAACTCCGGGCGCGGCGATTCGTTGAAATCGAGATTTTCCGTTCGAAACGGCGGGCAAAATTCTTGCAAAATATAGCCGGTATCAACGGCGGAATCAATCGCCGCCGCCCACTCTTCCGCGTCGGTATCGACCCCGGCAAAAACCCCGCGCGAACCGTACGAATCCTCCGGCTTGATAAGCCACTCATTTTTATTTCGCAAAATTTCATCCCGGTCGAACGCGCCGCGCACAAGCGGCAAAGTTTCCGGCACATGACGCAAAATAAATTCCCGTTCATCCGGCGTGAGAAAATTCAGCGTTTCCTCGCGCCGCAAAATTTCAAAAATTTTTTTATTATGAATAACTTGCGTTCGAAAATGCCCGATTATGCGCACCGCGCCGTCGGTTGCCGCCTGCAAAAACGGGCGAATTTCGTCCTGCCGTTGCATAATATCGCATGTCACAGCCCGCCGATAAATCGCGTCAATTTTTGCACCCGCCGCCGTTTTTAACGCGCCGCCTTCATATATAAGCTCGCGAATATCGCAAATTTCGCAATCAAACCCCGCCCGCCGAAATGCATTTCGAAACTCGATAAATTCGTTCAGCGTCGCGGAATCCATAAAATCGACAATCAGCACCGGGGGGGCGAAGCCCCTTTTCGCCGGGGACAAATGTGAGTTTCCGCACGTTCCCTCGAAGCCGGAGGGGGCGAAGCCCCTTTTCGCCGAGGACGCATGTGGGTTGCCGCACGTTCCCTCGAAGCCATGTCCCACTTCCGGCTTCGAGAGCGGTTGCTGCCGCCGGCATGTGTCCCCGGTTTCCGCGGTGCGCGCAAATTCCCGCACCCACGAATCAAAAAGCTCGCAACTGTGCAAATCGTGCGCTTTTGCAAATTCGTTGAAAAGGTCGCACCGACGCAGAGCGTTGTTAATTTCGCGGTCTTCGTTCATCGCGCTTGCGCCGTCGGCGTTAAACTCACAAAATTTGAAGGAAAAATCGTCTTCGTTGAAAAAAATATCAAGCCGCGAAATCGGCAAAAGGCTCGGATAACCCGCATCCGAAAGAATCAGCCGCTCAAGCTCGGCGTCGAAATTAAAAAGCCTGCGATACTCCGCGTCTGTTAAATAGCGAGCAATCACTTTTTCCAAAATCGCATGAATATCTGCGGCGGCTTTTTGCAAAAAAGCCCATGCGCGGCGCGAAAAAATTTTCGGTATGTAAAGACACGGCTGCGGCTTGCCGCAATAAACCGCTGTCGATGCGTCCATGTATGATTTCACTGCGTTGCCGCCGGCAACAGCTTGCTCGAAATTTTCGCGAACAAGCGCGGCATATTTTTTGTTTTCCACAGGAACGCCCCTTATTTTTTAAATCGCGACGGTACGATAAGCGAGAACGCAGACTTTTCGCATGTAATTTTGTGCGGCAGGCTCGGGCCGGGTTCGCCGTCAACATCGGTGTCAACATGCTCTTTGCCGAGATTTTCGACCGAAACTTCCGGCACATGAGCGAATAAAATTTTTCGGTCGTCCAAATGTTCGCCGGAAAGAATTTTCAAAAAAAGCCCGGCAATATCCTTCATCGGCATAAAGCGAAACGCAACGAAATCCAAAAAACCGTCGGTAACAGATGCGTGAGGCGAAATTTTGTGAAAGCCGCCGCATCCGCCGCTGTTTAGCAGCAAAAACAGCGCGAAATCGTCTTCATGCACAGCGTTCGGCAAGGTAATTCGCAGGCGCAACGGCGAAATATTCGGAAGCTGCCCGAGCCCCTTAATATAGTACGCCAGTTTTCCCAAAATACTTTTCGCCAAATTGTCGTGCGACATCGAGTGCGACACGTTAATAAAAAGCCCGCCCCCGCACACATTGACAAAATACTTCCCGTTCACTTTGCCCAAATCCGCAGAAATAATGCGCCCTTGAGCAATCGCTTCCGCCGCCGCGCGAGGGTCTTTGGGGATTTCCAAAAACGACGCGAAATCGTTCGCCGTGCCTGCGGGAATAATTCCCAACGGCGTCGTTTTGCCGAGCCGCTTCATAGTATTTAGCGTCATGTTAATTGTGCCGTCGCCCCCGGCAATAACAACCGCGTACTCGTCTGTGAGGCCGGCAATTGCCGCCTCAAGGGACGCCGGGTTATGCACACGACAAAAGCACGTCAAAAATCCTGCGCCGGAAAAAACTCCCGCACAGGAATCCACCGTGTCCTTGAAGCGTTTGTCGCCGGAAAACGGATTATAAATCAGCCTGATTGTTTGCATGGCAACGTTATATCACTTCGGGGCGGTTTAATCAAGCGGGGCGCGCCAAGCGCGCACTGAACGCCGGGGACACATGTAATTTGCGACACGTTCCCTCGAAGCCGGAAACAGCTTCGTTTGCAAAGTTTTCGCGGCGCGTCATACAGTGCGCTCGCTACACAACTTGCGACACGTTCCCTCGAAGCCGAAAACAGCTTCGTTTGCAAAGTTTTCGCGGCGCGCCAAGCGCGCACTGAACGCCGGGGACATGTATGATTTGCGACACATTCCCTCGAAGCCGAAAGCTGCTTCGTTGCAAAGTTTTCGCGGCGCGTCATACAGTGCGCTCGCTACACAACTTGCGGCACATTCCCTCGAGGCCGGAAGCTGCTTCGCCCCAAGTCCACCCGCTTTTTATAAAAGCGCGGCGAAACAAAAAATCGCGCGAATGCGCGATTTTTTCGACTGCATATTATGGCTGATTATGGCTGATTCCGCCGTTGCCCGCGATTTTCCGCCTCGCTTTCACGGTTCGCCGGGTCATTCGCGTTATCTGAATGACCCGGCCGGATTCTGCGGGGGCATTTATGCAAAGGGCGATTGACCTGTCATATCGTTATGTCTTATTGAAATAAGTTCCCTTGTTGCTTCATCAATTGCCACATGAACAACACGTTCGGTGCTGTCCGTAACTTCAAAATTCAAAGTACGTGATGTAATAAACAGCTCTCCGTTTTCATCAAAGTCGAACCTTGACGCGCCACTGCCGATACTTCTGAATTCAACACCAACCGGTTCTGTGTTCACAAAATGCCGCGAGGCGTAGTCCTTTGCAAGCAGGGAGTATGCGTTAAGGTCAAAGGAGTCCGGCGAGGCTCCGCCCGCAATTGATGCCAAAAATCTGAGTCCCTCTTCTGTGGGATTTTCAAATTCCCATACTATTTCGCTCATTCTCTCGGAAACCGGCTCGGGTAAATCTTCTTGAATACGGAGTATGTCTATCCTCTCGCCCGTAACTGCGTTGATAGTGAAGGAGAAATACACGTTGCGTTCAAAAAGCGTACGGCTTGATACTCCTCCCGATTCAGAAGGAGGCATTTCCGCTTGCGCGCCCGCAACCATGCCCTCCCACCTCGTTTCTGCAAAAAAAGGCGAATCGCTGTACGACAACATAACAGTTTTGCCGTCGATACTTTCACCAAACACATCCCAAATGTATCGCGCTCCCGTTAAGGCGGCTTCATCCGATGAAAGAGCATCCGGAATTGCCCCGGCTGCATTCGGCATTACATTTATTGTTATTTCGGGTTGTCGAAAGTCCGACCATGCGGTGTGTGCTGCGGATACGGAAAAACCCATCAGGTCAGACGCGACAAATCCGCCCGCAACAAACAGGAACCCTGTAGCTAAAGCGAGTGCCGCCACAGATTTTTTCATTTTCTTTGCATTCATCATACTTATCAATCTCCTTTTGAAATTTTTTTTGGAATTACACAAGTTAGTTGCAAAAAAAACATTGCCGGTTAAATTTCTTTGTGTCGTGCTGTGCTTTAAAACTTGCAAAATTGTTTCGCCGTACAGTTTCTTGTTTTGCCGATTCATTTCCAACACAACTTTTTCATCACAGGATAATTCACACATTACATTTAACTGCCTGTTAAGAGCATAGACAACAGGATTAAACCAATGTACGGCGTTTGCAATAAACATTAACAACTTCACAAGCAGGTCTTTACGCTTGTAGTGCATCATTTCATGCGCCAAAACCATATTCAATTCCTCGTATGTAAAATACATATCGGGAAGAACAATTATCGGCTTTATCACGCCGAGAAGCATGGGCGTATGAGCAGTTGCACTTACAACAACAGGGATTTTGATATCGATAACACTCACCGCGTTGCGCAAAACGCTGCGACGATATTTCAGATACTCCGCTATGCCGGTTACCGTAAACAAAATTGCACCCAATCCCCAAACCGCAAGCAGAAACGGTACGACTGCCTCAAGATATGATAAAAAATATCCCGGCAAAGGGTCAGCAGTTACTTCCGCATCACGCACAGGCATATCGGGCCGGTGATTATCCGGATGCATGATAAAGCCATGCTCGAAACTAATCGGCACTGCTTGCGATGTGTTCGGTGTGTTTTCTGCGGCAATGTCCGGATTTCTTAAACTTGCTGCCGCATGTGTGCCGCCGAGTAAAAAAATCAGCGGGATAAGCAAACAATAATAATGCCACGATTCGGAAAAAATTTTCCCCGTAATCGGGCGAAGCAGGAGCATAGCCAAGAATATTACACTTCCTGCCATGCTGCCGGTAATTAAGCCCAAAAGTAAGCTCACTTAATATCACCATCCCTGCCTATATTGCTTGAGAACCATTCTTGCAATTCCATTACATCGGCGTTTGTCATACCGTCGTCCCCTGCAAGTGCCGCCATAAAATTTTTAACACTGCCCCCGTAAAGAGAAGCTAATATATTTCTCCCTTCTTGCTTTCGATAGTCCTCCAAAGTAGCAACTGTGCTGTAATAATTTACTTTGCCTTTCATCTCTTTGCGGAGAAATCCCTTTGCTATGATTCTCTCCAACATTGTTGATATGGTGGAATTTTTCCAACCCTTGCTTTCATCAAAAACAGCAAGCAGCTGTGCAACGGTTACAGGGGCAGCTAATCCCCATATCGTTTGCATCATTTCCATTTCCACATCGGAAAGCCTGTTCAATTTCATTATGCGCACCTCCGAAATTCGCTCCGACATCGCGTCGCAGCAAATTCATTGCACGGCAACACGTCGGAGATGTCAACACAGCAATTTAGGGCGGGTCAAGCTGAAGGCGGTCTTTCGCGCTTGCGCAAAAAGAACGGTTTCGGGGCAGGCTTCTTTTTTATCGCGAACGCACCGTTTGGGCTTCGTCGGAAAACGCACGGAAAGGTGCGGGAGAAGTACACTCGCCATTGCCCGCGATTTCCCCCTTCACGGTTCTCAATGGCGTCCGCTATATTCAACAAAAAAAATCGCGCGAATGCGCGATTTTAGGTTTTTGTCGAACTTTTTTTAAAAAAGTTCGTGGGGTGCGGGGCGAAGCCCTGCGGTTTTAACGAAGCCCTGCGGTTTTACGTTTACCGGAGGAATCAATCGCCCTCTTGTTCCGCGATTTTTTTTGTCGCATGAACCGTGCCGGGGGGATGATGCGGCGGCGAGTAAATTACATATAATTTCATGGGTTCTGTGCCGATGTTTGTGATATTGTGCCACGTTCCTGCGGGAACGAATATCGCCGAGTTTGCAAATACCGTCTGCCGCATGGGCAAATTATTTTCCGCCGGCCCCATTTGCACCAAACCCTGCCCCTGTTCGAGGCGCAGAAACTGGTCATTGTCGGGGTGAACTTCAAGCCCGATATCCCCACCCTCGGGAATTGTCATAAGCGTGGATTGCATATGCGGCCCGGTCCAAAGCGTCTGCCGGTAGTAATCATTTGCGAGCGTTGCATCCTCGATGTTCACGATAAAAGGCGAAGGGCCGTAATCCGTAAAAGGCACCGGCGGCCGCATAACCGGCGGCGACGTTTGCCTGACCGGAACAGGGCGGGCAATCGGATGCGGCGGCGGCGGAACAGGCCGCGAATAATTCTGCGGTACGGGGCGCGAATAATTCGGGTGATGTTGAGGAGAAGAAGCCGGTTGCCGGTACGGTAAGCCTGCGCGCGAATAATTCGCGCTCGGTTGCGGGCTCGTATGATAGGTCGGGTTCATTTGCAATGCGTTATCGTATTTATTGAACATAAAAACATGCCTCCTATGACAAGTCATACTTGTATCATATGGAGGCATGGTCGTTTTTGTTAAAAATTCATACCGGCAATTAGCGGAACCAAAATGCTGTTCGCCAATCGCAAGAGAATGAAGGCAATCAGCGGCGAAAAATCCAACACCATTCCGGGACCGCCAAGGGGCGAACGCTGAACAAGTTTGCGAATCGGCGCGAGAATCGGCTCGGTAATCGCAAAAAGAAGCTGCATCAGCTTGCCGTCGCGATTCACCGGAAACCATGAAAGAATTATGCGAATAAACAACACGACATACAGAACCGAAAAAAATGTGTTTACGGCATTTGCGAGAACTATACTCATCGCTTACCTGCCGCCGTTTGAAGCCTTCTTAAAGAATCCGGTATCAAATACGCCGCTGCCGTTGCCTACGTCTTTTCCGCTTTCGCGAAAGTCACGCTGCACCTTATGGTGATGGGGCGCAACCGTAATCATTGAGTTGTTTATGCGAGTTATCGCGCCGTCACGAGCATCACAGTGCCCGCAAAGATAGTCCGCAACACGTTGCGCCTCAGCATTGGGAACACCTGTAAGGTCAACAATGCACATTCTTCCGCTGCGTACATGGCTTCCGATTACAACTGCATCCTCCATGCTTTGGGGCTGTATGATTATGGTTTCGGACGGCTTTTGTACATTTACCGTACCGGTCATGGCATAAACATTATCTTTCGAGCTGTAGCTGCGTTGTTGGCGAGAACTGCTCTTTTTTTGTGAAAGAGGCGCGGCAGACCTGTCGTTCACCCGAACCGGCGCGGGGTCTTCGTAATATTCTTCGTCATCATCATAAAATTCGCCGTCATAATCGCCGTACGCCTCTTCCGAGCCGGGTGCAATCATGTTGTTCGTGAACTTTTCCTTAATCTTGTCAATGAATCCCATCATGCCGAGAACCTCCTTTATTTCTGCCTTGCTCGTTCCCCGAAAAGAGCTGTTCCGAGTCGAATCATTGTTGCGCCTTCCTGTGACGCAACATCGAAGTCGCCCGTCATTCCCATGCTCAATTCTGCGGACAATCCCCCTAGAATTGTATCATACCGGTCATTCGATTGGATGTCAACACTTAAATTCTTCATATTAGTAAAATATTTGCGGTTTTCCTCCGGGTTTTGCACAAACGGAGCTACGCACATCAAACCGGAAATCTGCAAATTTTTCATTTTTTCGACATTTTTCGCAATTTTTAAAACTTCTTCCGGGCGTATGCCGAATTTACTTTGTTCGTTTGAAATATTTACTTCGAGCAAAATTTTTTGAACCGTTTGCAGTGCTTCGGCGCGTTTATTGATTTCTTCGGCAAGTGCAATCGAATCAACCGAGTGGATTAAGTCAACTTTGCCTACAATAAATTTCACCTTGTTTCGTTGCAAATGACCGATAAAATGCCACTTTTCGGGGCGAAGCTCCTGTTCCGCAAAATATTCGTACTTGGGAAGAAAATCCTGCACACGATTTTCGCCGATTTCCGTTACGCCCGTCGCCAGAAGCTCGCTTATTTGTTCGACTCCCACCGTTTTTGTTACGCCGACCAACCTGATTTCGGCAGGGTCGCGCCCGACTTTTTTCGCGGCTTCGCTTATTTCAAGGCGCACACGGGCGACGTTTTCAGCAATCGTCGTACTCATCGCACGACCTGCCCGTCGCGCACCATCGACGCATCGGTAATTATTACGTGAAACTGTTGAATTTGCGTGTTTCGAGCCGGGTCAATCACGATAAACGCCCCTGCATCCAAAACTTCGCCTTCGATATTCACTTCAACGAAACTTGCGACATTTAAGTGCGAGCGATATATCCCGCGAACTATGCGGATACAGGCATCGGAAAGTACATGCATCGGAAGGGGCGGGTCGGACAGAACAGGAACAAGCGTGTCGCCGGGGGAGAGCGGGAAATTATCTTCCAATATATACGCATAAGTTGCTGTTTCCGACGCAATTTGCACAGATATGGATTCCGTCCCCGTTTCCAGCCGCTGCATTACGGCGAAATTTTCTACGCCGTGAATGTGGGTGAGCGGCACACGATAAAACCTTCGGGTTGCGATTGCGGACGACGGAACGGTAAAACCGGTTCGCGCGCTCCCGGTCAGGCGAAGATTAACGTTTCGCTGGTTCAAAAATTCCGCGACGTTATGGGTTGTCCTGAAAATCACAAAAGTATCTCGGAAAGCCGGATTCAAGTAGTAAATGCGCACCGGCACACGCTCGAAACGCCCCGTTGCAACACTTTCGAGATATATTGCGCGATTGTCGCCGTAGGCGAAACCATGCGCCATCTCGTGAGGCATCCATGCGGCAATATACCACGTGTTTCCCACGATTTTAAAAATCGCGTCGCCCTGATAAACTTCGCGCCCGGGAATAATTGCATCCGGCGGCGCACTCATGTTGACCTGCTCGCGATTGAGCAACCGCATTGTATCCGGCGTAAAACCGTCGTTGCCTTCAAAGCCGTCAACCAACGGGGACATAATCCCCGTCATTGTGGCATAAATATCGTTTGAGCTGAGTCCGAACTGCTCGTTGAGTTGGCTGTAACGCCGGCTTAAATCGCCTCGGATATCAACGGATTCTGCCGTAATCATGGTGTTGCGGTTTTCGGTGATTTGCGAAAGCGTTGAAAGCAACGCATATGTTTCCGACAAATTCATTTGCATGTTGTTGTGTGCGTGCCTGTCCATTCGGCCTTGCAGGCTTGCGTTTACGCGCGCAACATGCGGGTCAGTGGTATTGGCCTGACGCATTTCGTGAACGGTGATGATTTCGCGGCTGAGCCGCGACATATCCTGCTCAAGGCGGCTTACTTCTTCAACATCCATGACGCTTGCAACCGGGTCGCCGCGACGAACGCGCTCAAAATCCGGAACGGCGAACGCGACTCGCCCGTCTTTGTCGGCAAAAAATACTTCCTCGTGGCGGATTATCATGGCGGGAACGGACTCTGCGCGTTCGATGTTTTCGAGCCGCAACGTCATAACGCCGACATCCTGCTGAAAGAAGTCAAACACCCCGCGAGCCATGTAAACCGCAACGAAGGCGAAAAACAACCCGATTACCAACCGCGCCGAACCCGGCATTCCGGTTCGCGCCTTGGGCGTTTTGCGAACGGGGTTGCGCGGCTTGCCCTGCGGAGTTTGTCGCGAGGTCTGTCGCGGAGCTTGTCCGGGCCTGCGACCGTTCGGCGGTACTCGTCTGTTTGCCATTGCTCCCCCACCCCTCTCGCGCTTCATTATAATATGCTGAAAAAAACAACGGACTTAATAACTTTTAACGAATTTTTAACAAATTTAATAAATCCAACGAACATCGGATGTGTTGCTTAATGATTATAGCACTTCTTCTCGTGTTATTCAATGTTTTTTTGTTAATATTTCCCCGAATTGTCTTAACAGCTTCCCGGGAGGGATTATTACTGTGGTTTAATAATGTGCTGCCCGGACTTCTGCCGTTTATGATTGCAACCAATATGCTTATTTTGTCCGGATACGCTAAATCATTCGCAAAAATTTTTTCGCCTTTTATGCAAAAATTTTTTCGACTGCCCGGCGAAGCAGGCATCGCGCTTTTTGTCGGTTTAACATCCGGATACCCGGTAGGAGCAAAAACCGTTGCGGATTTACAACGCGCAGGTCAAATTTCCGGCGCGCAGGCGCAGCATCTTTTGGCTTTTTGCAATAATGCAGGGCCGATTTTTATTTTGGGAGTTGTCGGCGCGGGCATGTTTCAAAGTGCGCAGGTCGGATATATTTTGTGGGCGTCACACGTTCTTGCCGCAATAATTACAGGCATTTCAGCTAAAGGATTTGCGAATCCCGCGCGGGTTTCATCATCGAATCCTGTTCGCAGTATTGCGAACGCACTTGAGAAGCCCGTTCAGGTTTCGCCGGAAAACGCGCAGAAGCCCGCGATTTCCCGTCTCGCCTTCACGGTTCTCAAAGGCGTTCGCAATTTCTGTCGAAACGACTCCGAAGCCGTCCGCCGAATTTCGTCAAATTCGCCCGTTTCGAGCAAAAAAGTTATTTTTTCGAAATCGAACAGCGCGTCCCCGGATAGTGTCGAAAAATCACACTCTCCCATGCCGTTCGCGCGGGCATTATCCGAATCCGTTAAAAATTCCATGGACGCAATTACAATCATCGGAGGGCTTATTATTTTTTTTGCCGTTGTTGTCGCGTTGATTGAAATGTTGCCGATTCCCGGCGCGGAAATAATTGCCTCGGTTTTTGAAGTAACAAACGGCTCGCAATACGCCGCAGGACTGCCGCACACAGCATTTTCATTGGGATTGGCGGCTTTTATAATAGGATTCGGCGGTTTTTCGGTTCACGCACAAACCGCGCATTTTATGGCAGGACTCGGAATAAATTTCGGAAAATATTTTCTCGCAAAAATTTTTCACGGGACAACTGCCGCCGCCCTGACGATTTTTTTGCATTTCATACTTGACATTTTGTGAATTTTTTGTAAAAATACTCGGGCATGTAAATAAAATCGACGGAGGTGAATCGGTTGGCAAACATTAAATCGGCGCAAAAACGTATTCGCGTTGCCGAAAAACGGCAGGCGCGAAATAAACATATTAAATCCGCAACAAAAACCGCTATCAAAAAGGTAACAGTTGCGGCGGACACAAACTCTCCCGACAAAAACGCGCTCTTGCTTCAGGCAATCTGCGCGATAGACAAAGCCGCCTCAAAAGGCGTTTATCACAAAAATACTGCCGCAAGAAAAAAATCGCGGCTTACAAAAATGGTAAACAAAGCGGTATAATCAAATCAAACCCTTCCTTATTCGGCAGGGTTTTTTAATAGTGACTTCTTGCGCCATTCAGGAATTTTCGGAGAGGGATTTGCTGCTTGCCGAGCGGCAGTCGTTTTGCAAAGCGAAACGACAAAAAGCGAGGCGTCTTGCTGCAAAGCCCGAGACGAAAATTTCAATTTTGTAAGAAGTCAATTGGCTTCAACAAAACACATCCATCACACCCACGGGGGGAATACTTATGTTATTCAACAACTTCGGCAAAACCGGCATAAAAATGTCTGCACTGGGCTTCGGCGCGATGCGCCTTCCCATGCGCGGCGAAGGCGACAAAAAAGAAATCGACGATGACCTGGCAATTCCCATGATGCATCGCGCATTCGAACTCGGCGTAAATTACATCGACACTGCCCCCTACTACAACGACAAACTCAGCGAAGGCGCGGTCGGGCGAGCGTTGAAGTCATGGACAAAACCGGGCAAAATTTACGTTTCCACAAAAAATCCCATCGAAAACGACAGCCCCGACGACTGGATGAAACGACTCGAAACATCCCTGAAAAATCTCAATCTCGACAGCATCGACTTTTATCATTTCTGGGGCATAAACCTGAAGGGTTATCAACACTGGGAAACCCTTTCAAACGGCCCGCTTCAAGCCGCCGAACGCGCAAAATCCGAAGGGCTTATCAAGCACCTCTCGTTTTCGTTCCACGATGACGCAAAAAATCTGCCCGAAATCATCAACGGCGGTCGCTTCGAATCGGTACTCGTACAATATAATTTGCTCGACCGTTCAAACGAGGACAACTTGGCATACGCCAAGGAACGCGGCTTGGGCGTAGTCGTAATGGGGCCTGTGGGCGGCGGAAAACTGGGCGCACCCAGCGATTTAATCAGCAGCCTGCTGAAAAACAAACCCGCCGGCACCGCAGAAATGGCGATGCGCTTCGTGTTGGCGAACCCTAACGTCGATATTTCCCTTTCCGGCATGAGCCATATTTCTCACGTTGACGAAAACGCCGCCATCGCTTCCCGCGACGCAAATTTGTCCGACGCGGAAATCGCGCAAATCAAAAAAATCATGCAGGAGAACAAAAAACTCGCCGAGCTTTACTGCACATCCTGCGATTATTGCAAGCCCTGCCCGGCAGATATAAACATTCCGCATCTTTTCGGCATAATGAACACGCATCGCGTTTACGGGCTTACGGAACATGCCGTCGGCGACTATAACGCGACCATTCGCGGCAACGCATGGCACAAAAGCGCGAGTCCCGTCGCTTGCACAAAATGCGGCGTTTGCGAAGAAAAATGCCCCCAAAAGCTCCCCATAATAAAGCAGCTCGAAGAAACCCACGCAGAACTTTACCGCGATTAAATAAAAATTTTTTTCAAAACCGCAGGGCTTCGCCCAATTTTTTTTAAAACCGCAGGGCTTCGCCCCGCACCCCACAAGGGGTCGTTGACCCCTTGACCCCATCACAAAATCGCGCGTTGCGCGATTTTTAAGGGTTTTTGTCGAACTTTTTTCAAAAAGTTCGCAGGGTTCGGGGCGGAGCCCCGAGAACATAAATACATAAATCCACACATCGGGGGCAACCCATGCCGAACGAAACAATCTCAATTGAGGGACAAATCGAGGGCGTAATTTTTCATAACGAGGAAAACGGTTATACCGTTTTTTCGTTGGGGATAACTGAGTCAGAGGCATTAAAAGTCGGTGCGGACGAAGACGAAATCGTTTGTACCGGCTTTTTGTCGAACCCGCTTGAGGGCGAAAGCATCAAAATTGAAGGTACATATGTGGATAATCCGAAATACGGCAAGCAGCTTGCGGTTGCGAAAGCGCAGCGCGTTCAGCCGAGTACACTGTCGGGAATTGAAAAATATCTTGCGTCGGGCGTAATTAAGGGCATCGGGGCGAAAACGGCGCGGCAAATTGTTGCGAAATTCGGCGAGGATTCTTTCGACGTGATTGAGCGCGACCCGGAAAAATTAGCGCAAATTCGCGGCATTTCTCTGAAAAAAGCCCTGAAAATGTCTGAGGCGTTTCACGAACAGCGCGGTCAACGGGAGGCAATGTTATTTTTGCAGGAAAACGGCATCACTCCCGCCGCATCCATGAAAATTTACAAACGCTATAAAGATGAAACAATTGACGCCGTTCGGCAAAATCCGTATCGTCTTGCGGATGACATCGACGGAATCGGGTTCAAAACCGCCGACGCAATCGCCTATCGAATGGGGATTTCCCGCGATGCGCCCGCGCGAATTTCTGCCGGCGTTCGATTTTGCCTGTGGGAGGCGGCAAACGACGGGCATACATGTATGCCGACGTCCGCGCTTATTCGGCAGGCAGCCGATTTGCTGATTTGTCCGCCGGAACTTGTTGAAAACGAACTCGCGCGAATGCAAATGGAGCGGCATATTATTCGCGAAAAGCTCGCCGATTCTGACGAACCTCTCGTTTTCGTAAGCGCGCTTTATTATGCCGAAATGAAAATTGCGCGAAAACTTTTTGCGCTGAATTTAAGTTCGGGCGGGGAAATTAAAAGCTCGCGCATTCCGACAACCGGCATCACGCTGTCGGAAAGCCAAGAAGTCGCGGTTGAATCCGCGCTTACAAAGGGCGTGTTAATTTTAACCGGCGGACCGGGAACGGGAAAAACCACGGTTATCAACACAATTATCGGGCTGCTTGAAAAGCAGGGGCTTGAAATTACTCTTGCCGCGCCGACCGGTCGCGCCGCGAAGCGCATGAGCGAGGCAACCGGGCGCGAGGCGAAAACGATTCACCGGCTGCTTGAAGTGAGTTTTATTTCGGAAGATTCGCGGCGGCAAGTTTTTAAAAAAAATGAGGACGAGCCGCTTGAAACGGATGTCCTCATTGTGGATGAAAGTTCGATGATTGACGTTATGCTTATGAAAAGTTTGCTCGACGCCGTGCCGGAAGGAACGCGGCTTATTTTGGTGGGCGACGTTGACCAATTGCCGCCGGTCGGCGCGGGAAATGTGTTGAAAGATTTAATAAATTCGGGGTGCTTGCCGGTTGCGCGGCTTACGGAAATTTTTCGTCAGGCGGCGGAAAGCGCGATTATCACAAACGCGCACAGAATCAACAAGGGTGAATATCCCGCAGCGAACAATCGTGAAAAAGACTTCTTTTTTATGGCGCGAAATTCGCCGGAGGAAGTTACCGCAACAATTTTGGAGCTGATTGCCGAGCGGTTGCCGGCGCACAAAAACTTGGACGGGCTGCATGATATTCAGGTGCTTACGCCCACGCGGAAATCCACGCTCGGGGTTGTCGCGCTTAATGCGGCGTTGCAAGCGAAGCTGAATCCGCCGTCGCCGCAAAAACGCGAGCGAGAATACGGCACAATAACTTTCCGCGAAGGCGACAAGGTTATGCAGATTCGCAACAATTACGACGCATCGTGGGAAATTTGGAAAAACGGACGGCGTTCGGATTTCGGCGAAGGCGTATTTAACGGCGACATGGGCGTAATTTTATCCATCGACGACGACGAGATGTGCGTTCTTTTTGACGACAGCCGGCGCGTGGCTTACACGTTTTCGCAGCTCGACGAGCTTGAGCCGGCATATGCAGTAACTGTTCACAAATCGCAGGGCAGCGAATATCGCGCGGTGATTATTCCGCTTTTCGGCGGCCCGCCGATGTTGCTCACGCGGAATTTGCTTTACACCGCTGTGACTCGCGCCCGCGAGCTTGCAATTTTAGTGGGAACGACGGAGACCATGCATCGCATGGTTGACAATAACCGCGTTACGCATCGTTATACTGCGCTTGCGCGGAGGTTGCAGGGGTTGTATGAAGCGGTGCAATTGCAATGAAATTTGAAATTTAACTTCACCGTTTACGCACATTTACGTAAAAATCGCATATATAGCGCACCACAATGCATGTACGCAAATTTTACACACGTTTTAGCAAACCGCTATACTTAAAAAAAGCAAGCCGAAGGGTGTTCCCCAGCGGCTTGCTTTTTTAATTGATTGCCCGGTTTCAAATTCATAGCACTTTTTGCAGCTGATGATAATGACAGCAGTGAGAGCTTTATAATTACGCATCCCTAACGCCTTGGGGGGACAAATCAATAAAGTAATAGAGCAGACGGAGCAGCTCAATATTAACATCACTCTCGTTTCCCAGGACGTTGGGAACATATGAACTCCTGAACATCTCACCATCAATAATTATCCACACTTGACGCCTGCCTCTGTCAAATGATGAAAAATACCATTCAGCCGAATCGTTATGCTCTACATTTGCGGCAAGTATCCAAATATTATTTAACTGCCGTTGTGAAAGCACTCTTCGCGAGCTGCTGAAACTTCGCTCTCGTTCCGGAAAAGTGAATACCACGCTCTGTCCGCTGTCAGTTATAAATTTGTCCAACATACTGATGTCAAAGTCAGAACTGTCCTCAATCGACTTGCCGTATTCAATCGAGTCGGCTGAAACCAACGGTCCGATATGGTAAGTTTCAAGCACGTTACCGTCAACAACCCGAAAAAAAGTAAAAGTCGGATTGTTTATATACCTACTCATCCCTCCGCCGAAAAGTATTTGTATCTCTCTCTGAGGGGACTCTGTTATATCAGAGTCCCTCCCTCTCAACAAAAATACAGTCAAACCGGCAGCGATAAAAATAAGAGAAAGAGCAGCAATGATAGGAATGAGAGCTTTATGTTTATGCATCTTTACACCCTCCCCCAAGTCATGCAACTAAATCGACTTGTTTATAATCACCGACCGGTTTTCCATATAAACACATCCATCAAGCTACCGTTTTCATCGAATGCCCCAAAAAACCTTTAGCGTCCGAGCGACAAAGTAATGCTTTCAACTTTATTTTTTTCGCAAAAGGAAAAAGCGAGCCAAACTACACCGTCGCCGACTTCTGCCCAATTATCGCCTTCGCCCCACCAACGCCTCCAACCATACACGCGCCTAACCTGCCGGCGCGTGGAGCCGACGCCGATTCCCCGCCTCCCGAATCTGATTTCGGGGTCGTATATTCGCACGGCAAAGAAGGTTGAGTCCGGAGTTACAGATTTGTAATTTCGATTCCCTACAAGAAATACAAGGTATTCAAACTCGACAAGTGAGTGATTCGGACTGCTTGGGGGGCTGCTTGGGGTAATGTTCACCGGCTCTCCGAACACATCTGTTAAAGTTTCAACCGAAGCTCCGAAGCCTACGCCAAGATAAGCGAAATAGTCCTCTGAATAAACAATGTCCCGCCAAGGCCTTGTTCGTAAAAGTAAAATAACCGTCAACACAACAACAAGCACAATACCGACAAGAAGCAAGCCCGAAAGAAATTCACCTGTTTTTTTCAATATCTGCTTCATCAAGGCAGCCTGAAATTAAACGAAACCAAACATTCGCAAACGGGAGGCGACGGCTGAACGGGCATAAAGTAATCGGCTTTCATGGAAGGCATACCTCAATTTCAGTCGATGATTCTGCTTCTGACATAAATCTCTGCGTGTGATATCTCCAGTTGCAGTGTTAAAGCGTTTTCGCATTCAGTATCAAGAGTGTCCCACGGAATTTGAGTGAACATGCCGAATCGAGCTTCCAACTGCTGCAAACGGCGCAACAGCTCTGCGGCGTCCGGCAGGAGGCATTCTTCGCCGGAAATTCGGTCGTAATGGGCTTCCAATTGTCGTATCAATGACGCTAAGTTCACACCTTCAAGTGCGTCCCAAGGTATGTTAGCGTTTCCTCTGCCGAGGCGTATTTCGAGTTCCTGCAACTGCAACATTAACTCAGCCTCACTCGGCTCTTCAAGCTCCGCAGCGTCAAAAGGTGTAATTTTTGCTCTGAAGAAAAATTCGTAGGCAAATTCGTTTTCGGAAGCAAACTTTTTAAGTGTTTCCGTTGCTTCGAGCGTTATTGCGTCCAAATCGGGATAAAAGGCAGCCATTTCGAGAATCAATGCAATTTCTTCAAAAAATTCATCGCCTCTGCTTAAAACTATATCTAAATTTTGCAACACCCAAGCGGGCGAATAAGCGTTACCGTCAAGGAATATGCCGAAACCGGGAAACGCATTCCATAAAGCATAAACATCACCGGAAAATAATGCGTTTATATCGCTTGACGAAAGCAGATATCTCCAATATCCGAGTCCGCCTCGTCCCTCGACCTCGGGCGTTAATATACCGTTCCGTGCGTTATAAATTCTGTAATCCAGTTCCGCCATGGACATTTCGTGTTCCTGCTCATTTGCGTATATCAACGCTTGCTTAGTGATATTAAAATCTTCAATCAGTGCGATCAAAACAGGTCTTTCAATGACCTCCATCCAATCTGGCGAGTTAATGAGCCAACTACGAGCATTTGTCCACTCCCACAGCACGTCGCGCTCAATCAAACCCGTTGAAAAGGGACTGCCGAAACTGTGTAAGCCTTCGCCAAAAATATAATAAAACCATAACAAGTCTCCTCCGCCACGTTCTTGCTGCCCGCCGGAGGCTGTGACAATTACCTCATCACCGGGTTCATAGGACAACGGTTCTTCACGCAGTGATTCATCAGACAACGATTCATCAGCAGTTATTTCATGCGAGATTTCATTTGTCTGCATCTCATAAATATTTACCGAAGAATCACAGTATAAAAAATCCTCCGGGTAAACTAAATCTTCCGCATCGCCCGAATAACCGATGCCAACACTTTGGAAACTTTCATTGCCTTCAACAGGCACACAAGCAACAATCAGAAAGCTCATCGCTAAAAACAGGATGCCCGAACCAACAGCAAAAAATCTTTTCTTTTCCATTTTCATAACCTCCGAATATTATTTTTGTTTTGTTACGGCGTAACGAAATTTGTGTTTCCGGTAAATTCAATATGGGGGAAAAACCTTTGCGGATTTATCGTATGAGGTGCGATTGCCGTGTTCGTGCCGGACGCGATGCCATTGTTATTGAACTCCAAGTGCAGATGACCCGAAGAACTGACTCGCCCGGTATTTCCAACATAGCCTATATGAGTTCCTGCGGTGACTCGCTCTCCCCTGGACACTAAAGGCGGATAACGCAAATGCAAATACCTCGAAACAATATACTCCCCTGTCACGGGATGGCGCACATCCGACCTCAAATTCACGCGGTTACCACATCCGTCAGACCAAGCCGTTCCTTCAAAAATACCGTCGTGTACCGCATAAACGCGCTCACCCATTATCCCGCCGTAAACAGCGCGACCTGTCGCAGGGTTATAACGTTGTATGTCAATACCATTGTGTCCGAGGCGATTAGGTCTTTTGTATCCTCCGTACGCCGTAATAAACCGTGACTCAGAGTTACGCAACGGGTACATCCAACGCAACTCCGACCCGTAAAAGTAGAAAAACCAAGAGGTAAACTCAAAGAAAACGGATTCCGTAAGCGTGGTGTCTCCTTTTATTGTGCTTATCCTGATTACATAGACATCCCCCATAACAAAATACCTGAGGTAGTTTTGCTCGGTTATAGTGAAGGACGTAGTGCCTGAAACATCTAAATCGTGAATGATGTGTTCGACAAAAAGCGACGTGTCGAAATCATACCTCGAAACGGTCAATCTCTTTTGTGTGTTCGGACTCGCTGTCCACTCAAGCCTTAAAGTACCGTCTGCCAACATATTATCATGGTTAAGTGTCTGAAAATTGCGGGGTGATATCATTGCAGCACCGCGTTGCCACCTTGCCCAGTATTCTGTATCCGCAGTCGGAAAAGTTGCCGGTGTCAGCCGTGTGCCGCCGGTAGCGTTCGGGGTGTCATACCACCCAACAAAGAAATGTCCGCCCCTTTGAGGTTGCTCTACAGAAACGCTACTGTCAAATAAACCGTGATATGTGTTGGAGAACATTGACTGCACTGTCGGCCAACCGCCGTTGCCGTGGAAGGTATCGCCCCAAGATTTGACAATGAATTGATAAGGTGTCATCCCCTTCAAAGTTTTTAGTCGTTTAGCGAAATTGTAAGCACACAAGAAAGAGTCCAAATGGGCTTGAAGCTGTTCATGGGATT